>CAYNUX010000144.1:0-8671 GCA_964400115.1 uncultured Cytophagia bacterium | reverse complement strand
ATTTCTATCCATGCCTGAACGAGTTTCATTTTGTTTGATTGCAGATTTCCCTCTAGCAAGTTACCCTGAGGGATAGAGATAACTGCTTCTTGATCCTGATATTTTACATGGATATGGGGGGTATGGTGCCGTATATTATCCAGATAATACATGGAGATGATTATTCCATAAAACATCGAAATTATAGCCATTAGGACATCTCATATTTATATGAATAATTTCCAGTACAAAATAAAAGGATTAATATAAAAATAAAAGTAAATAATTCATTATTGTTGGGGTAAAAGAATTGCAAGCGGCAGTTTTTAGTCATTCATGGAATTTATCTATTTTTTCGTTTGATTATGGGATCGATTTGATGACAACTTGCTCAATTCGGAAAAGCTCGACAGTCGAACTATGAATCATCGACCCTCATCAAGCATTTTTTAGAGTTTTTTTTACATTCAAACATTTACACGTCTCTATGTCGCCAAACTCTTCCAATGACGTGTTCGATACACATTCGGGCTGTATTCAAATAGGATAAAATTTAGAATGACGCAAACAAAAAAGCCAATTGCAGGATAACAAAATAGACGTGTACGAGAATGCGTCCTGTATTGGGCTTTAGAATGTTTTTTTAGCAGAATCGCTTTCAGTGAGGCAAAATTTCGTTGACAGGTCTTTCAGGCGAACCGTTCCACTTGCATTATTGCCGGAGGAATCTTATGTTATCGATCAAGAGTTTTTTATCGCATCTAATTTAGAGGAGTTTATGGATCACCGGACTCGCAAGACCCTTCATGTGGTCAGCAATTCCCACTGGGATCGAGAGTGGGCTTATCCTTTTGAAGAAACACGTTTGTTGCTATTGGATTTTATGGACAACCTTTTGGACCTTTTGGAAAACGATAAAGAATTTCATTCTTTTACCCTGGATTCACAGACCTTGTGTTTGGAGGATTATCTGGAACTGCGTCCCGAGCGCCGGGATCAAATCGCAAAACACGTGCAACCCGGACGGCTGATCATCGGTCCCTGGTATTCCCTGCCGGAAGAGTATATTTGTAACGGCGAGAGCCTGGTTCGAAATCTTTTGGTGGGGCATCGTGTGGCCGAATCGTTTGGCAAGGTTTCCAAAACCGGATATACCCCGTTCAGCTATGGCCAGACCTCCCAGATCCCGCAAATTTATCAGGGATTCGGGATCGATACGATCGTTTTTTACCGGGGGATCAATACCCCAAAATGTGAATATATCCTCGAGGGACCGGATGGATCGCGGTTGATGGGATCCCGTTTCGGTACCATGAGTCGATTCAGCTATTATATCTATATCTATCGGGTATTGCGCTATGGCAGCGATGATGTGTTCCGGCGATACGACTGGGACCGGGGCGCGGCTCCATTTCGTATGGCCGGTACAAGACATCCCCGCGCTCATTATTATATCCTGGATAAGGAAAAAAAACAGTGGAATGATGAGCCGATACGGGAGCAGCTCCTCAAGCTAATGCGGGATGAATCCGAGCATTTTAGCACCGATCAGATCGTGTGCATGCAAGGGTTCGATTCCTCCGATCCGGACCCCAAAGAGACGGAAATTATGCGGTTATGTCAAAAATTATTGCCGGAGCATGATATAAAGTTTTCCAACCTGGAAAATTACATGCAAGCCATGCGGGAAAAGGTCCAGGATCCGGTCGTGCTGACGGGGGAATTCCGTGATCCCGGGGCAACCGGCAAATGGACTCATTTATACGGGGATGTGATCAGTGCGCGAATGCGCATTAAAAAAGCCAACCATATCGCAGAGCTCAAATTGCAGCGCCAGGCCGAACCCTGGAGTACGGTCCGTGCCATGGTCGGGGATGAATATATAAAGCCGGCTCTGGACCGGGCCTGGCGCTTTTTGCTGCAAAATCATCCGCATGATACCATCACCGGCGGCGGGGTGGATCAGATGGAAAAGGATGCCTTGCACCGGTTCGATCAGATCAATCTGATTTGCGATGGACTGACCCGCAGGGCTCTGGCCAGTGTGCAGATCCGCATCGACAATTCCGATCTCGAGCCCCGCGATGCTGTTTTGACGGTTTTCAATTCATGTCCTTTTCCCCGCAAAGGCATTATCTCGTGCTTTATCGATATGCCGGCGGATATGGGATATGAGGCGTTCAGCATCGAATCCCCGGACGATCAGCAAGTGTGTCCGGTTCAGGTGGGAAAACAGTTCGAATTCGGCACTCTGGTTCGCAATTTACAGGACATCTCTACCGAACTGCGTTCGGAACGTGTTTTATGCCATATCAAAGTCAGTGAAATACCCCCAATGGGATACAAAACATTTCATATCAAAAGAGATACAAAGTTTGGTGTGAATTCCAACAGTCTTTTGACCGCGGCACGTAGCCTGGAAAATGAGCACTTGAAAGCGGATTTCAATGCCGATGGCACATTGGATCTCACCCATAAAGAGAGCGGATATACGTTCAAGGGCCTGCACTATTTCGAGGACAGCGGCGAGGTTGGCCATTCATGGATTCATCAGGCCCCGGACGGAGATCGGGTTTTGACGTCGCATGGGTGTGCCCATTCAATCGAGATCGTAGAATCAGGCCCGCTGTCATCTACCCTTGCAGTGACCACCAAAATGGAGCTCCCTGTGGGTCTCGAACGCGACCTGGATGAGAGATTTCGGCAAGAATTCGATACCCATGTCGAGCGCAGCAAAGAAACTCGGCAAATCGAGATGACCAGTCGCTTTACGTTGCGGTCCGGAGAGAAACGGTTGAACGTGACCACGACCTTTGAAAATACATGCAAGAATCACCGGCTACGCGTGATTTTTCCGACTTGTTTAAAGAGCGACAAAACAGACGCGGAAATCGGGTATGATGTGATTTCCAGAGATATTCATGTCAAACCCGACAGCGCTTATTATGGCAAGCCCAATCCCCAGTATCCCATGCACCGGTTCGTGGACATGAGCGACGGCAAAATGGGACTGGCGATTTTAAATGATTCCGGATTGCGGGAATACGAAGCCATGGATACAGCAGATCGTCCGCTGGCCATTACTTTATTGCGAGCCTTTATGTTTCGTCACACCCCTGTATTCGGCCGCTGGGAGGTTTATCCCGAGATGGAGGGTTCGCAATGCCTGGAACGCTTTGAATGGAGCTATGCTCTGTATCCGCATAAAGGGGACTGGCAAAATGGGGTCTTAAAAGAGGCCGAGGATTTGAATCTGCCGTTAGAGGCAGCCCAGGCGGGTCCGCACAAGGGTGATCTGCCCAAGAGTCTGAGTTTTATGGAAATCGAGGATGAACGGTTACAAATGACCGTTTTCAAACGATGTGAAGATCGTGCAGAATCCTATATCCTGCGGCTGTTCAATCCGGGTTTGGACGAGATAACGAGTGGCATTCGGTTTGCCAACTCTATTCGCGCGGCCTGGCAGACCGATCTCAATGAAGAACGGCAAGAACTTTTGCGGGTGCAGGACAACCGGCTGGAAATCAAGGCCGGCCACAAAAAAATCGTGACCCTGGAAATAGAATTTGCTTGATCGTTTAGTATATAAACAGATAAATAGACCCTCTCAAACACAAGCTCGATGAGTTTGATGTTTGAGAGGGTATTTTGAATCTATCGCAAAAAGGTGATGCGCCTTGTTTTGCGCAAAGTACGGGTTTTGGAAACAGACGTGATTTGAACAAAATACAATCCGCTGCTTACCGCGGATGCAAATTTTCCAGTATCAATATAGGATATCCTACATGAAATTCGGCTCCAAGCGTGTGCTATGGCGCTACATTCGCTTTCAGATTCCTGTGAATCTGGGGTTGCTGGTGTTGTGGATGGCCTCGTTTGGGCTCGAATTTTTACCAACAAAATGGATCGGGTTCACGTTTTTATTCTGGCTGATCAAGGATGCGTTGCTCTATCCCTTTTTATGGCGGTCCTATGATACGAATCAGCAAGAGCGCCCTGCACCCATGCAAGGTCAGGTCGGGATCGCGATTCGGGACTTGGATCCTGAGGGAGTCATTCGTGTGCGGGGTGAATACTGGAATGCGCGGGTACTGGATGAGAATGATCCGATTGCACGAGATGAACGGGTATTGGTCAAAGATAGACGCAATCTTTTGCTCCTGGTCACCCGGTCTCAGGCCCCTGCCCAGGAACCTTGATTCGGTTCCCGGGCACTGGGTGTTCAGAGTCATGCAATTGTAATCTCTTTTGACAGATAGACATCCTGAATTTTGTTCAGCAATACGACGCCGTCCTTCATGGGTTTTTGAAAAGATTTGCGTCCGGTAATCAATCCCATGCCACCGGCGCGCTTGTTGATTACGGCCGTACGCACGACATCCGCCAGATCGTCTTTGCCGCTAGAGGCCCCACCGGAATTGATCAAACCGATCCGACCCATATAACAGTTGAGAACCTGATAACGCGTCAGGTCGATGGGGTGTTCACTCGTGAGTTCTGAATAGACCCGATCATCTGTTTTACCAAATTCGAGGGCTTTATACCCGCCATTGTTTGTGGGCTGTTTCTGTTTGACAATATCCGCCTCGATCGTGGCGCTGAGATGATTGGCTTGTCCGGTTAGGTCTGCTGCGGTATGATAATCATTTTCCTGGGTTCGAAAATCGGGATTACGCAGATAAGCCCAGAGTATCGTGGCCATGCCCAATTCATGCGCGTAACGAAACGCCTGTGAAATTTCCTGGATCTGGCGATTGCTTTCCGGAGATCCGAAATAAATCGTGGCTCCTACTGCGACTGCGCCCATATCAAAGGCCTGGTCCACGCTGGCAAACAGGATTTGATCATAATCGTTGGGATAACTCAAGAGTTCGTTATGATTGATTTTCAAAACAAACGGTATCTTGTGTGCGTATTTTTTCGCAACAGAACCCAATACCCCTAGTGTAGAAGCCACGCCATTACACCCACCTTGGATGGCCAGCCTGATAATATTTTCAGGATCAAAATATTCCGGATTGGGTGCAAAAGAGGCGCCTGCGCTGTGTTCAACACCCTGATCCACGGGCAAGAGCGACAAGTATCCTGTGCCAGCCAGACGGCCATGATCGAACAGGGTTTGCAGGTTTCGCAAAACAGGGGGTTTGCGGTCAGAAGGGATAAATATGCGGTCTAAAAAATCCGGGCCCGGTAAATGGAGATGGTCTTTTGAAACTTTTGCTTGATATTCCAACAAACTGCTTGCTTCTTTGCCTAAAAGGTCAGCAATAGCCTTTGACATGATTGCTCCTCACTTTTTGATGATCAGAAAAATGTATCGATCTATTTATCATAACGAAATAGACACAGATTCCTTTCCTGAAAATGAGAAGCGACAAAGAGGTGTCGTCGCCACATCATGGTAACACAAATCGTAAACCGGTCCTAGAGTTTGGTTGTATTTTTCAACAGGCCCTGGATGGGATTAAAAGCTATATCCTGCCGAAAGATTCAGGCCATATTGCCATTGTGTATCAAGATTTTGGGAGGCAAAAGGAAAATAACCCGTAACCTTGAATCCCAATAAAAGCCGACTGTTGTCTGGCGAGTATACCGTTCCGAATTCACCCAGGCCGAAAAAGACAGCAATGCGTGAAACTTTTTATTATAGCGCACGGCCCGCTGAACGGCGAGTTGTGGGGTGTAGTTTGTTGGGGCGCATTTTCTGTTTTGGCCACAAGATGCTTTTTTGAAGTATAATTCAAATAAAAAATGCTTTTTTGTAAAATTTTTTCAATGATGGACGAGTCGCAGGAAATAGAGGAATATCAGTATGGATAATTTTGCACATTGTACAAATATCAGCCATTGGATAAAAGGTCATTTAGGCGATCAGTCAGGGAATGGACTTGAGTTTCACTTACGGTTCTCATGTCGAGGATCAATTTGTCTTTTTGAATGTAACCCATTACAGCGGGGGTACTCAGCCGTAACTCTTTGTGCAGATTCTCGAGGTCGGCATGATAAATAGTGATTGCATAGCTGTCGATCTTTTCAAGCGGAAGCGCACCGCTGCCGGTCTGGGAAAAGCACGGTTCCAGATTTATATTGTCTTTATATTGCAATCCATCAATCACTTTTTGAGCTTTTTTCTTTACCCTGTCTACAGAATCGGTTAGGAATTGTAATGCTATATTGTGCTGCAAGAGTTGATCGGGATTGAGAAATAATTTTAGGGTTGCTTCCATGGCAGCAAAGACAAGTTTGTCGCATCGTACGGCTCGCATGATCGGGTTGGCGTGAATGCGTCTGATCCATTCTTTTTCACCGGCAATAATGCCTGCCTGCGGTCCGCCCAGCACTTTATCGCCACTAAACGTGACCACCTGAACGCCAGCTGCAAGGCTCTCCTGCACCAGGGGTTCGTAGGGCAAGCCCCACTCTTGCAGATCCCTGATCACGCCACCGCCGAGGTCATGCAGGATGGGAATCGAATAGTGATGCGCCAGTCGAGCCAGGGCCGCAATCTCTACCTCTGCCGTAAATCCCTGCACGCGATAGTTGGAAGTATGTGCCACCACAATACATCCGGTATTTTCATTGACGGCATTTTCATAATCAGAGAGCTTTGTTTTATTGGTGGTTCCCACTTCGCGCATAATCGTGCCGCTTTGCTGTATGATATCCGGCATTCTGAATGCGCCGCCAATTTCGATGAGTTCACCCCGTGAAATAATGGCTTCTTTGCCAAATGCAAGGGTATTTAAAGATAAAAACACCGCTGCAGCGTTATTGTTCACCATCACCGCATCCTCGGCTCCGGTGAGTTGACGAATGAGTGGAGCGATATGGTCATTCCGTTCACCGCGTTTACCGGTTTCGAGATCGATTTCAAGGTTACAATACCCTGACATAATCTGGCGGACGTTTTCCTGCGCAGCCTGAGAAAGGGGTGCTCTTCCCAGTCCCGTATGCAAAATAACCCCTGTTGCGTTTATCACAGTGTGCATACTGGGGCGATCCAGGTTCTCGAGGGATTTTATGGCGAACAAGAGGATTTGATTCATCAGCTCTTCCCTGCTTGTATCCGGATTCATACCTGAAATCCGGGTGCGTATGTGCTGTGCTCCTTTTTGCAGAGCTGATTTGACTATGGCCGGCGAATATTTTTTTACATAGGATTCCAGCGATGGTTGCTGCAAGAGCACATCTATCGATGGGATTCGCGTATACAGAATTTTATTTGTCATCATACTCCTATGTATGCTTTGGTAAAAACAAAGCAGCGAGGGCACTTGATACGCCCAATATCACCAGTAGAGACAGGGCGGTTTGCAATCCATAGGCTTCTCCCAGAGCTCCCAGAGGCGTGACCAATAGCCCTCCTACCCCCCAGGATACGCCCATCATCAGTGATGAGGCTGTACTTGCTCGATTGGGAAAGAGTTCCTGGGCTGTAATAATAACGACCGGAATTGAAGAAAAGAGAAAGAACCCGGCAAGAGCCAGACAGAAAAGTGCAATGATTCCGTCCTGATAAAGAAACAGCCACAGAAACGGTATGGATGTCATGATCGTACCTGCGATAGTAAATTTTCGACCCAGTCGGTCAGAGAGTGGTCCTCCAATAAAACTCCCAGCGGCTCCCGAGAGTTCAAAAACCGTGATGGCTGAACCGGCCAATAAAATACAAGTGTTTTTTTGAGTCAAATACAAAGGGATAAATGTAATAAACCCTACGACCATAAAGGCTCTTATCATGCCAACAAACCATAACAACAGTAAGACTCCGCGCTTGGCGATAGGTTTTGCGTCCTGCAGATGAACATGGGGGATCGGTGCTTCGAGTCGCATGGGCAAAATTCGCCACAAGACCAAAGAAATGACCAGGCCCCATATCATGGTTACCGGGGTTGCATGTAATCCCCAGGCTGTTACGATGGGTAAGACGATAAGCGGACCGAACGAGTGCCCTGCACTCCCTCCGGTGACAAACATTGCCATTCCCAGTCCTTTTTTGGTTTCACTTGCTTGACCTGCAAGCACGGCGGCTTGCGGATGAAACGCAGCGGTGCCAATTCCTGCCATCACGACAATAATGACCAGCATCCAATAATGAGTTGCCAAGCCGATCAATCCCAAAAAGAGAGCTGTGACGAGTGGCCCCAAAAATGTCCAATAGGTACGCGATGTTTTATCGGCAATATGGCCGAATATCGGTTGAATCAGTGAAGTGGAAATAGCACTTGTGGATGTCAGAACGCCTGCCAGCGTGAGACTGAAACCGAGTTTTACAATCAAAAGGGGTAACAGGGGTGCTAAAAATCCCTGATAACTATCGTTGATAAAATGCCCGGCTGAAAGAACCAGCACCCGTTTTATTTTCATGGATGACCAAATCGTTCGAGTTTCGCAATAGTGTCGGATTTATCTCATAAAACCCATACTCGTCTACCAAAAGCGGTATGCATTCATTCACATCGAGTTTATCAGTTCTTGATCTTACCCGCTTTGAGTATGAACAAAATTCCCAAAACAATCAATACAATGGGAAAAAGCCATTCGCCACGGAACCAAAATCTCATATTCAGTATCATCCAAAAACTCAATAGCAACAGTATTATGGTGGGATAAAGGGCCCATTTGTGTCTTTTGTTTTCTCTGCCCTCCAGCCACAAATAGGCAAAAGTCAAGCCCCAGCCCAGGAAAAAAA
>CAYNUX010000143.1:0-8704 GCA_964400115.1 uncultured Cytophagia bacterium | reverse complement strand
TTTTTTTATGCTTTTCCTCTTGACATTGAACCCCGGATTGAATATATTTTTATCAGACATAAATAGCCGGTAATGCAGCAACCAGTCAGCGAGCTGCGACACAACTGGGTTCGTAACGCTTTGATGGAAGGGGAGCCTCTATGAAAGAATTCGTTGAATACATTGTTAAACACCTGGTTGATAATCCTGACGACGTCAAGGTTTCTGAAGTGTTTGGTGAAACCACTGTCGTGTATGAACTCAAAGTCGCTCAACCCGATATGGGTAAAGTCATCGGGAAAAACGGTCGAACCGCACATGCCATTCGTGTTCTCTTGAGCGCTGTGGCTCGTAAGGCCGGTAAGCATGCGACTCTGGAAATTCTCGAATAGGAGTCAATCTAGGGGACGGTTTGCAACTTTTTGGTTAAACGGCTATTTGATCAGAGAGGGAGAGGGGGGCGCTAAATAGCACTCCCCCAGCTCTTTGTTGCACTATTTGTCATTTATGATATTGTTCACCACGTAATATCGTAAATCCCCGGTATAACTGCTCCAAAAGTATCACTGTTGCCATGTCATGCGGCAAGGTCATGGCAGAGAGGCTTAGACGAGTCTGTGCCCCTTGCAGGATACGCTCGTCTAGGCCCAGAGGCCCGCCAATAATGAAATTTACCCGCTTGAATGCCACCAGATCAAGATCAGAAAGAAATTTCGCCATCCGCTCAGAACTCCATTGTTTCCCTCCTTTGTCCAGGGCAATGACCCTTGCATTCGATTCCAACCGCTGTAACAAAAACTTTGCCTCACGCGCTTTGACCTGCGCTGCCGTTTGATTGCTCAGTTTTACCTCTTTGACCGATTCCAGTGAGAATTCCGTGTATCTCTTTATTCGCTTTTCATAGTCAAGAGTCAATTCTCGCCAGGGACCGCGACCTTGTTTGCCTACCACGAGTATTCTGAGATGCATGGTATCCCCTGCATAGTGACGTTTGATTCGATGACGGTCAAGACTTGGCTTTTTGAAAAACAGTATAAATTACCGCATAGAGCAAGAATAGTGCACCCATGACCGTAAGATAAATTCCATATTCTGCATAGATATTATTTTCTACATATGCATGTCGGGAGCATAATAAAAATTTTGCTCCAAAATAAATCAAAATACCCGAGCCTGTTAAAGCACCGAAAAGTAACACGCTTTTTCTCCGCAAACGGGTGAATAGCCAACCCAAAACGGGTATCCATATCAGCCATGCAAGGGTTTGCCAAAGCGACAAATGACGGAAATAGTAAAACAAATTAAATAACGGGCTGGCCCAAAGCCAAAAAGTTGAATAAACAGGACGGTCTGCGTAGATTAGCGGATGAATGCGTTCCTGGGCTCTATTGCGCAGAATATCCATAATCGCTGTTCTTTTTTCAGGAACCGATAAATCACTCCACCCTGTGACTTTAAATGCTGCATATGCATATGCTGCCTGCCCATAACCGTGATAATCACAGGAAACCATTAAAAGCAACTCGTGCGCCATCGCATGATCAATGATGGTTTGACGATCCACAGGATCAACGCTGAGCCCTTCGGCTTGATTGGCGATTTCAAAACCGTCAGCACCATCACGGATGTATTTGATCAATGGATGTCTCTGGTGACTGAACCAGTGCGCGACAATGGCAACGCCGTTCTGAGCATGCGCAGAATCAATAGCAACCGAGTCGGGCATGTCTTTGGTAACAAAGGATCGCATTAAACCCAATAACAAAATGTGATTGCTACCGGAATATTCTTGACCTGCCAGCACCACAGGATGGTCTGAGATTTCGTTCCTTGTCTGTTTTTGAACCCATTGCAGTGTAGAGGCATGGTGATTGTGTTCTGTGAGAAAATACGCATCGAAGCCATTGCGCTCATGCCATGCATGCAAGCCTTGGTGACTCACCAATCCGTCGTGACTGTGATTGGTGTGGGAATGAATATTGACCAGAGCTTGCTCATCGGAGAGATTGGCAACAGAATTGGCCGGCAGATGACCAAACAGCATAATTAATAAAAGTCCTGACCAGACGGCCAAATGCAAAACGATTCGGCCACTCCAGCGCCCCAGAGATTTTAGTATTGAAGCCCCTCCCCAGGATCTTTGCATGAAAATCAAATCGATCACAATAACCCAAAGGATAAGCACTGAAAATTCATGTAAAGGACGTATTCCTCTTACAAGAAACAGCAGAAACCCTATCAAAGGCTCAAAAACAATGCGCACCGGATGAATAACGATTTTAACCGATGAATCATTCTGACCGGTGAGGATGTTTTGCATGTGCGGGGGAGCATGCAAACCCCAGGAAAGTAATACTATCAGTATGGCCGCTGCAATGAGGATCAAGCTGGTTTTGCGATTGAATTGCATATTTTAGTCCTGTCTGTTCCGATTCATTCTTTGATAATATAACGATTTTTTGCAATGTTTGCCAAAAAAATTGATGCTTTTTTAAGAGAATGGTTTAACCCGAAAAGCTCCGGGCGAGTTTCCACGAGTTATTTTTAATCTTGACATAAATGCATTTATATCAATAAAAATAATCCTTTGAAAAAATGGAACGATTGACCATATTAGGTCTCATTCCAGCTGTTTCGCAATTTATGTTGCGTTAAATCAAGGGATCGATCATGCATATCCTTGTTGTGGAAGATGAAAAAAAGGTTGCGGCATTTATCGAAAAAGGGCTGCGGGAAGAAGGCATTACCGTAACCATTGCCTACGACGGACTAGAAGCCCGACCGTTATGGCAGAGAATGACGTTTGATGTGGTGATTCTGGATATCATGATGCCCCGCCTGGATGGTCTTTCTTTATTGAAACAGATGCGTGCCGACAAGAACCACACTCCTGTCCTTATACTCACGGCCCGTGACGCGATTCCCGATCGTGTCACAGGACTGCAAAGCGGGGCCGACGATTATCTCATCAAGCCATTTGCTTTTGATGAACTGGTCGCGCGTATCCATGCTCTGGCCCGTCGTGGCAGCCGGCCGCTGGAAGAGGTGCTAAGGGTCGCAGATCTCGAAATGGATCTGCAGCGACACCGTGTCTCCAGGCAATCCATCCTCATCGATCTCACCCCCCTAGAGTTCCGCCTGCTCGAATTTCTCATGCGCAACCAGGGACGGGTGCTTTCGCGTACCAGTATCGAAGATCATATCTGGAACCTCAATATCGATCGCGGCAGCAATGTCGTGGATGTCTATATTAACTATTTGCGCAAAAAAGTAGACGCACCGTTTGATGAGACCCTGATCCATACGGTCAGAGGAGTAGGGTATACGATCAAAAAGTCCGGAGAATGATGCCGATGGAATGGAGAATGTGAATTAAAAATGATGCGGTTTAATTTTGTTTCTTTATGTTGTGTTAGTGATGGTGTCTCTACAATTACCTCTTATACTCACCTTGATTTACCCGCTACGATCTCTCCAATACTATGCCTTTCTTTCCAGGTTACCTGCCCTTAGCTTAGTCAGCCCTTTGTCTAATACCCTATGTTCTATGCCGCTTTATTCCATTGATTTTGAGCCAAAAGACAATTATATTATAAAGTGAACAATCCTTGAAATTTTTTTATCTACCCGATTGTGAGGATGTAATGAAATTTCTATCCACTGTGTTGACAATATTGTGCATTTTTTCCGCTCTCTTTTCAACCCCCCAAACCGAAATTCAATATTTGTCCGGTACCGGCTCTGATGATACCGTCGAGTGGGAATTCATGGTGACCGGCGGCCGGCAGGCGAATGAATGGAGCACGATTCCTGTCCCGTCCAATTGGGAACTGGAAGGGTTCGGCGAATACAACTATGGCCATGATGTGCCCAAGGCGGATGAAAAAGGTATCTACAAAACAACGTTTACAATTCCTAAAGCATGGAGCGATAAAACCCTCTTTATCGTGTTCGAAGGCGCCATGACTGATACTGAGGTCAAAATCAATGGCCAGCTGGCCGGTCCTGTTCATCAGGGTGGATTTTACCGGTTTAGCTATGATATCACCGATCTGGTCAAACGAGATTCTGAAAATATCCTGCAGGCCACTGTGGCCAAAATGTCGTCCAATGAAAGCATTAACCAGGCAGAACGTAAGGCCGATTATTGGGTTTTTGGGGGGATCTATCGACCGGTCTATCTCAAGGCTGTACCCAAAGAATATATTGGCTGGACTGCCATCGATGCAAAAGCCAATGGCAGATTTTCGATTGAACTCTATCCCCAAAATATTGATCTCGTCAACAAAGTACAGGCACAGATTATAGATTTGTGCGGACAACGGGTTGGACAAGTCATGTCCAAAGAATTGTTTTCCGGTGCCAACAAGGTGGTACTGAGAGCCCAGGTGTCTGATATCAAGACCTGGACCGCTGAAACCCCCCACCTTTATGTCGTTGATGTGACACTCTTGCAAGATGATACCCCCATTCACACCGTCCGCGAACGGTTCGGTTTCCGAACGATCGAGGTGCGGGAAGGGGAGGGCATTTTCCTCAATGGCCAGCCCATCACGCTCAAGGGAGTCGACCGCCACAGCTTTTGGCCCTCTACCGGCCGTGCGCTCAATTACAGCCGCTGCCTGCAGGATGTGCTTACCCTCAAAGAGATGAACATGAATAGCGTACGCATGTCCCATTATCCGCCGGATACCTATTTTCTCGATCTGTGTGACGAATATGGGCTATATGTCCTCGACGAATTGGCCGGATGGCAGAAACCACCCTATGATACGCCCACCGGCGAACGGCTGGTCAAACAGATCGTGATGCGGGATGTCAATCATCCGTCGATTCTTTTTTGGGATAACGGCAATGAAGGCGGCTGGAATACCGATCTGGACGACGAGTGGGATAAATACGATCCCCAAAAACGTCGTGTTCTGCATCCCTGGGAACTGTACGGCGGCATCGATACCGACCATTATGAAAATTATCAAAGCACTCTTGAAAAGCTGCAAAGCGACAATATCTTTATGCCCACCGAATATATTCACGGTTTGTATGACGGCGGCCTCGGGGCCGGACTGGATGATTTTTGGAAAGCCATGTGGGGCCATCCGCTGAACGGCGGCATGTTTCTCTGGGTCTATGCCGATGAAGGTGTGGTGCGAACCGATCAAAACGGACGTATCGATACCGATGGCAATCATGCCCCGGATGGCATTCTGGGCCCGTTTCATGAACGGGAAGCGAGTTTCTATACCATCAAAGAGATCTGGTCCCCGGTCTATATCGAAACTCTGGATGATTTGCCTGTGAATTTTAAGATCCCGGTCGAAAACCGGTATGATTTTACCAACATGAATACCTGCACGTTTGAATGGAAACTGGTCAACTATGTCGGGCCCTCGGTCAGACGAACAGGCAGTATCGAGTTTGCCAGAGGAGTGATGCAAGGCCCCGATATCGCTCCGCGCAGCAAGGGTGTACTCGAACTGGATGTGCCGGAAATCGAGGCCGACGCCCTGCATCTGACCGCCTGGAATGCCAACCACGACGAGCTGTTTACCTGGAAATGGTCGCTCACAACCGAGGATCAAATCACAGCGGATTTTGTCGATGAGAGCGGTCCGGTTCCAACGCCGCAAAAAACCGAATCTGAGATGATCGTACCCGCTGCCAATTTCGAGTTTCATTTTGATCTGACGAATGGCCGCCTGGTGCAGATCAACAATGGTGCAGTGACTATACCATTTGGTAATGGTCCGGTCTTTACCCATGCTGACCGTCAAAGCGATGAAAAATTGCACTGGGATATCAGCAAATCATCCTCATCGACCCTGCTCAAGGCTGTGGGGCATCCTGATTTCAAGACGCTGACCTGGACGGTCTATGGCAGCGGCTGGTTAAAGCTCGATTACAGCTATCGCCACAGTGGGGAGGTGGATGTGTTGGGCATATCTTTCGATTTTCCGGAAAAGCATTCGCGCGAGATTCGCTATCTGGCCAAAGGTCCCTATCGCGTCTGGAAAAACCGCATAAAAGGTCCGACTCGCGATGTCTATCACAATACCTACAAGAATTTCCAGGTCAATACAGCATGGGATTATCCCGAATTCGTGGGCTATTTTGCCGATTTTAACTGGGCGGTTCTCTATACCCTTGATGGCCCAATTACCATGGCCACAGATAATGAGGATCTGTTTCTCCGTTTGTTTTCACAGCCTGACGGTGAGGAGCCACGGCACACAGCCATGAAATGGCCGAGCGGCGATATTTCATTTTTGCATGCCATTCCGGCTATTGGAACGAAATTTAAAAACGCCGAACAATATGGCCCTCAGAGTCAAAAGTTTGTGGCCGACGGCGAGTATGAGGGAACGGTTTATTTTTATTTTGGCAAACCATAAATATACTTAACCAAAAGATGGTGAGGGTAATGGACCTATTCAGGCATGGCAGTATTTGGCTACGAGCAGATTTTCATTTGCATACAAAAATTGATAGGGAAGCCTTTAAAACTGAAAATGATAACCACTTTGTTAAAACGTTTATTGAAAAATGCACAAAGGAACAAATTCATCTCGGAATAATTACAAATCACAACAAATTTGATCTTTCGGAATATCGTTCACTGAGTCGTTGGGCGCGCAAATATGAAATTTTTTTATTGCCTGGTGTTGAACTGAAAGTGGCCGAGGGTGCAGGGGGATTACATGTTCTCATTGTTTTTGAACCGAAAGCGTGGCTATCTAATCATGATGATTTTATCAATCGTTTTTTAAATTCGGCCTTTCCAAATCTGCCTGAACAAGAACGAGCTAATAATAACGCCTCAAGTCCATGGAATGTTTTGAGGCTTTTAGAAGAATTAAAAAAACATAAAGAGATGCAGAGAGATAGTTTTATTATCTTGGCACATGTAGATCAAAAAAGTGGTTTTTGTACTGAACTAAAACCAGGCAGGCAGATTGAGCTTATAGGGAACCCCTTGTTTAAAGAATTCGTATTGGGATTTCAAAAATGTACAAGTGATAAATCAAAACAACATCTCAGGGATGCATATAAAGAATCTGCGCCCACCTTTGTTGAAGGGTCAGATAACAAAGAATATGATGAAATCGGTTATGCTAGAACCAAGAATGGAACATTACAAAAAAGCTTTATTAAACTTGGAGATTTTAATTTTGCGGCTTTAAAATATGCATTAATAGACAAATCCAGGAATATTATTGCCTCGGATGCTCCGTCACCTGCCAGTGCATATATTCATTCAATAAAATTAGAGACTGCTAGTTCTTCACCTCTAAATAATCTTGAACTTTCTTTTAATCCAGATATGAATAATCTGATTGGAATACGGGGAAGTGGAAAATCTACAATAATTGAATCACTTCGATATGCACTCGATAAGAAACTCGAACCCACTTCACGCGATGGTGATTATAAAGAAAAGCTTGTGAATCAAGCATTTGGTAGTGGTGGCAAAATGTCAATAAAATTGATTGATCGACTAGGAAAAGAATATGTAATCGTGAAGGTTTTGAATGAGAATACCAATATCTTTCAGAATAGTGAACGTTTACCTCTCATGTCAGCAGATGGATTGGTAAATGTTTTGTATTTTGGTCAAAAGGATTTGTCTGAAGTTGGAAGCTACAAATTTAGTCAAGCGTTGATGGAAAAATTTTTTGGAGCTGATGTCGCTTTAATTAGAGAACAGATTGATCAAAAGGAAAAGCAAGTTCTTGAGCTGAATGATAAAATGAAACGTATGGAACAATCAGCGACCAAAAAGAGTGATATGGTTCACCGAAAGGAAATGCTTCTTGAAAAGCTCAAGATTTATAAAGAAAAACAGGTCGATCGTAAATTAAATCGTCAAGTGCAGTTTGATAAGGATAGACATCATGTTGATGCGTTTATTAAAGTTATTCAAGAGTATCGATTAAAAATTGAAAATCTGCATCGTGATTTTGTCGAAACTCTTTTTGAATTTGACGGTTATAAAAGCACAGAAAATCAAGAATTGTTTAAAAATATAGAGAAAATATGGCAAGATCTTTTTGATAAAGCAACAGGCCTTGGAATTATTTCCGAGGAATTTGATAAACCTTTACAAGAGCTTTCACTAATTCTATCAAACCTGAATCAGATGGCCGAGAAGCTACAAGACGATTTTGCAGAAATAAAAAGAAGCATGAATCAAAAAGAAATTAATCCTGATGATTTTCTCCAGCTAAATAAAACTTTGAATGTTATTAAAGCTAAACTACTTGAAGTTGAAACCGGTGAGAAAAAATATCTTGAATTTGCAAAAGAATTTACTGATTCTCTTCATGAACTAAATGATATACGTTTTAAAGAATACAAAGCATTGAGAAATAGAATTGATGTTTTAAATGATAGAGGGCTTTCCATAAAAATTGTTTTGCATTATCGAGGAGACAAGCAAACCTATTTGGATTACATTTCATCCATTTTTAGGGGATCAGGAGTAACCGCCAGAAACCTTGAACGACTGACAGAGGAATATGAGGATGTTATTCAATTATATTTCGATTATATAAATAACCCCCCAAAATTGCAGGAACTTTTTAGTGTGTCAAATCAATATGTAAAATTTGAGGAAGCATTTAACATCAATTTAAGAGATTTGGTCGCTTTTCAAGTCCCAAATCGCTATGTTTTAAAATATAAAGATAAAGATATATCTGCACATTCTTTAGGTCAGAGGGCATCG
>CAYNUX010000142.1:0-8715 GCA_964400115.1 uncultured Cytophagia bacterium | reverse complement strand
GTATCAGGATTTTATTCAAACAGATGCGGCGATCAATCCCGGTAACAGTGGTGGTGCTTTGGTCAATTTGAGAGGCGAGTTGGTCGGGATCAACACCGCCATCCTGGGGCAGGCCAATGTGGGAATCGGTTTTGCCATCCCTATTAATCTTGCAAAAAATGTCGTAGAGCAACTTATCGAAGGCGGCCGCGTGGTTCGTGGGTGGTTGGGAGTTCGAATCCAACCGGTTGACGAAAATCTCGCCAAATCTTTTGGTCTCGATGAACCCACAGGCGTCTTGATCAGTGGTGTCGAGGATGACAGTCCTGCTGAAAAAGGTGGAATCAAAGCCGAAGATATCGTGCTTGAAATCAATGGCGAAAAGATGGAGTCTGTCGAAAAATTGCAAAGAGTGATCGCAGGGATCCAGCCAGAAAATAAAATCGAGGTAACGGTTTGGAGAGACAATGATGAAAAGGAACTCACTGTTACTTTGGGTGAACGACCCTCTCAAGAACAATTGGCCAGTGGCCAGCGCGAAGGCGAGCCCTCTACTCCGGCTAAAGCTTCGATGCTCGGACTCGAAGTGCAAAATTTGACGGATCGTCTGGCCGAACGCCTTGGATACGAAGAAGAAACCGGTGTACTGGTTGCAGGCGTGAAAACAAATTCCGTCGCTCAACAAGAGGGTATCCGTGAAGGTGATCTCATCACCGCCGTTAACAGAACACCCGTTTCCAATGTCAATGAATTTGAACAACAATTGAGCGATGTCAAACCGGATGATATTGTCCTCTTTCGACTTAAGCGAGGAAATGTCAGCTTGTTCGCTGCCATACGAGTACCGGAAAACGAATAACTATCCCATTACATGATTTTTTATAGGAGAAGACAAGGACAATGCCGACTTATGATTACCAGTGTAAGAGCTGCGGGCATCGGTTTGAAGCTTTTCACCGTATTAGTGAATTGCTGACCGAGTGTCCGGTGTGTTCCGGCAAAGTGGAAAAACTCATCGGAACCGGAATCGGATTGATCTTTAAAGGATCCGGGTTTTATATCACGGATTATAAAAATAATTCTGATAAAAAAACAAAATCCGATACAAATACAAAATCCGAATCCAAGCCTGAAAAAAAGAACGGAACGCAAGACAATAAGAATGGGGCTGAAAAAAAAGAGTCCGGCAAATAATCTGACAAAAAGTCGGCGAGTCTGACAGAATGACGTTGTCAGAAATTTTAAACAGGCACATGGCATGATTTGCTATGTGCCTGTTTTATTGTTGTTTGCGAGTTTTCTTGAACTGTGGCATGAGGTTTGCAAAATAATAAAAAAATGAGAACTCTGTATATTTGATCATACATCTTAAAGGAGAGTGTTTATATGGGTAAGATAATTGGAATTGATTTGGGTACGACAAATTCGTGTGTCTCTGTTATGGAAGGGGGCGAACCTGTCGTAATCCCGAATTCCGAAGGAGCAAGAACTACCCCGTCGATGGTGGCATTTTCAAAAACCGGTGAACGGCTGGTCGGCCAGGTAGCTAAACGCCAGGCAATTACCAATCCTGAAAAAACGGTTTTTTCGATAAAGCGATTTATGGGACGACGGTATGGTGAAGTTTCACATGAGATCGAAGAGGTCCCCTACAAGGTTATCAAAGGCAGTGGTGATCTGGCCAAGGTAAAAATCGATGACAAAGAATATACGCCGCAGGAAATTTCTGCCATGATCCTGCAAAAAATGAAACAAACAGCAGAAGATTACCTGGGTGAAAAAGTTACCGATGCCGTGATTACGGTTCCGGCTTATTTTAATGACGGTCAACGTCAGGCCACCAAAGAGGCCGGAGAGATTGCAGGTCTGAATGTACGCAGAATTATCAATGAACCCACAGCGGCTTCACTCGCCTATGGTCTTGATAAAAAAAGCAATGAGAAAATCGCCGTATTTGATCTCGGTGGGGGAACATTTGATGTTTCCATTCTTGAAATCGGTGACGGTGTCTTTGAAGTCAAGGCCACCAATGGTGATACCCATCTCGGTGGTGACGATTTTGATCAAAAGGTCATCGATTGGATGGTGGATGAATTTATAAAGCAGGAAGGCGTTGACTTGTCCAAAGATCCTATGGCACTCCAGCGCTTGAAAGAAGCCGCTGAAAAGGCGAAAATGGAATTGTCAACGACCTCGCAGACGGAAATTAATTTGCCATTTATTACTGCAACCGATACAGGGCCGAAACATTTGAACATGTCCCTGAGTCGTTCAAAGTTTGAGCAACTTTGTGAGGATCTTTTTCAGCGCACGTTGGGACCGTGCAAAGCCGCGCTAGAGGATGCCGGAATGTCTACCAGTGAAATCGACGAAGTCGTTATGGTCGGTGGGTCCACGCGTATGCCAAAAGTTCAGTCTATCGTCAAGGAATTCTTTGGCAAAGATCCCCATCGAGGCGTCAATGCCGATGAAGTCGTGGCTATTGGGGCAGGCATCCAGGGCGGAGTACTCGCGGGTGATGTCAAAGACGTACTGTTGCTCGATGTAACCCCTCTATCCCTGGGCATTGAAACCCTGGGTGGTGTGGCTACAAAATTGATCGAAAAGAATACCACGATTCCTACAAAGAAATCTGAAGTGTTCAGTACGGCTGCTGATAGTCAGACCAGTGTAGAGATTCATGTGGTTCAGGGTGAGCGAGAATTGGCCCGGGATAACCGAACGCTCGGTAAATTTCACCTGGACGGAATTCCACCCGCTCCCAGAGGAATGCCCCAGATCGAGGTGACATTTGATATCGATGCCAATGGTATTCTGAATGTCTCGGCCAAGGATAAATCTACAGGTAAAGAACAATCGATTCGCATTGAAGCCTCAACCGGTCTTTCCAAAGATGAGGTGGAAAAGATGGTCAATGATGCCAAACAACATGCTGCGGAGGATAAAAAACAACGTGAACTCATTGACCTGCGAAACCAGGCCGACCAGCTCGTCTATCAGACTGAAAAAAGCCTCACGGATTATGGCGACAAGATTTCGGCCGACGACAAAGGCAAAATGGAAGCCGCTATCGGTCGTTTAAAAGAGGCTCAGAAAGCAGATAACGCAGAAGAAATAAAGTCTGCTGTGGAGGGCTTGAATCAGGTCTGGCAGTCTGTGGCTGCTCAGATGCATCAGGCCGCCGGTGGAGGTGCCCAGGGTGAACCGGGCGCTGGTGCCGGTGCAGGACCTGAAACAGAACAGCAAGAACAAGAAGGGCAGGGCCCGCAGGCTGAAGACGCAGACTATGAAGTCGTAGATGACGATAAAAAATAAAAAGTAACAGATTGTGGGATGAGGGCGGGTCTGGCAGGGCCCGCCTTTTTTAATATACAGTTGTTTGAGGCAAAAGATGATATCATTTGATAAATTGACATTAAACTCTCAGAAAGCATTGCAAAACGCTCAGCAATTGGCGTCAGAATATGGACACCAGCAAATAGAACCTTTGCATCTATTATCAGCCTTGTTGACAGACTCTGAGAGCATAGCCAGATCGATATTGAAAAAAATCGGTACCGACCCTGATTCCCTGAACTCGCAAGTCGATGATGAAATTCAGCGATTACCCAAAGTGAGTGGGGGTATCGGTCAGGTCTATCTGGCACCCGATACCAACAATATAGTCGAACAAGCATTAAAGCAAGCCAACCAGCTGCGAGATGAATATGTGAGTGTTGAACATCTGCTTTTGAGCTTGTGTAAGGACAAAACCCGGGCAGGTGCCCTGCTCAGAGAAAATGGTGTCAAAGATGACCAGGTACTGCAGGTGCTCCAGCAGATTCGTGGTAAACACCGAGTCTCTGACCAAAATCCAGAAGAGAAATATCAGGCCTTAAAGAGGTATGCCAGAGACCTCAATGATCTGGCAAGACGCGGAAAAATGGACCCGGTTATCGGCCGTGATGAAGAGATTCGCCGTGTGCTTCAGGTCTTGTCAAGAAGAACCAAAAACAATCCCGTTCTTATCGGCGAACCCGGCGTGGGTAAAACCGCCATCGCCGAAGGGCTTGCCCACAGGATCATTCAGGGTGATATACCTGAAAACCTCAAAAGCAAGCGGATACTCGCACTGGATTTGGGAGCATTGATCGCAGGAGCCAAATACAGAGGTGAATTTGAAGAGCGCCTGAAAGCGGTTTTGCAGGAAATCGTGGACTCGGAAGGTGAAATCGTGCTCTTTATCGATGAGCTGCACACCCTCGTGGGAGCCGGTGCTGCAGAAGGTGCGATGGATGCTTCCAATATGCTCAAACCCATGCTCGCACGCGGTGAATTGCGATGTATCGGCGCCACAACATTGGATGAATATCGCAAACACATCGAAAAAGATGCAGCTTTGGAGAGACGTTTTCAACCCATTGTGGTCGATCAACCATCCATAGAAGAAACGATTTCCATCCTGCGCGGCTTGAAAGAAAAATATGAGGTTCATCACGGCGTTCGGATTACCGACGCCGCCCTTGTCGCAGCGGCAACACTGTCGGAACGATATATTTCTGATCGTTTTTTGCCCGACAAGGCTATTGACCTAATGGATGAATCTGCCTCCAAGTTGCGCATTGAAATCGACAGTTTGCCGGTGGAACTCGAACAGGTCGAACGAAAACTCCGACAACTCGAAATCGAAAAGCAGGCCCTTTTAAAAGAAAAAGACGAGATATCAAAAAATCGTCTGGACCAGGTGGAACAAGAGATTGCCAATTTGGGTGAAACCGCTCAGTCATTGCGTATGCATTGGAGCATGGAAAAAGAGGCTATTACCCATATTCGCTCCCTTAAAGAACAAATAGATCAGACAAAAACCGAAATCTCTAAAGCCGAGCGTGAAGGAGAGTTGGCCAGAGCTGCAGAGCTCAAATACGGCACTCTGGTAAAATTGCAAAAAGAACTCGAACAAGCCAATGCCAGGTTGAATGAATTGCAGAAAGATCGGCAACTTCTCAAGGAAGAAGTCGACGATGAAGATATCGCACAGGTGATAGCCAAATGGACTGGCATACCGGTAAGCCGGATGCTGGAGAGTGAAAAAGAAAAACTCTTGAAAATGGAAGACCGGATTCATCAAAGAGTCGTGGGTCAGGATCTGGCTGTCGAAGCTGTGGCCAATGCTATCAGGAGAGCCCGGTCAGGGCTTCAGGATCAAAACCGCCCTATCGGATCCTTTATATTTTTAGGGTCGACAGGTGTTGGTAAAACCGAGTTGGCAAGAGCCCTGGCGCAATTTTTATTCGATGATGAAAATGCCATGGTACGCATCGATATGACCGAATATATGGAGCGCCATTCCGTTTCCCGACTGATCGGAGCTCCGCCGGGTTATGTCGGATATGAAGAAGGCGGACAGTTAACAGAGGCGGTGCGGCGAAGACCCTATTCGGTGATTCTCTTGGATGAAATAGAAAAAGCGCATTCAGAAGTCTATAATGTTCTTTTACAAGTATTGGATGATGGTCGTCTTACCGATAATCAGGGCCGTACAGTTAATTTTAAAAATACAATTATTATCATGACGTCCAATCTTGGCGCTCAGCTGATCATGGAAAAATCGCGACAGCTGACCGACGAGAATCGTGAAATGATTCATGACGAGATTGCCAAGAGTGTAACCAGTCTGCTAAAGCAACATCTGAGGCCCGAGTTTATCAATCGCATCGATGATATTATTGTCTTTCATGCTCTGAGCCGGGAAGAGATTCATCAAATCGTTGGATTGCAAGCCGACAGACTGCGGGAATTGTTAAAAGATCAAAAAATCGAGTTAAATCTCGAAAAAGAGGCTATAGATTATTTGGCAGACCAAGGGTATGATCCGGCCTTTGGTGCGCGTCCTCTAAAGAGATTTATTCAAAAGCACCTGACCGATCGTCTGGCTACAGAGATTCTGGCCAGCCATATCGAGCCAGGATCACGCGTACAAGTGACAGTAAGGGATAATAATCTTGCTTTTGATGGAAAAAAAGAATAATATACATGATTGCTCGGAACCTGGAGCATTAACAGTCGTACAAAGCACAAAGATTTTTTTACTATGGAGGGAATTTGCATGAAACGGTTTCACCTTTGGTTGATCCTGGTCACCCTGCCTTTGATGTTGCTCATGGCATGCGGTGAAAAACTGACCGAGGAACAAATGCGTGCACGAGCCCTGGATTACGAAAATAAGGAACAGTGGGACAAGGCCGTAGAAACATATGAAACAATGTTGCAAAAATTCAGCGAGTCTGAAAACAGAGATGAAACTCTGTACAAACTGGGTGTTTTATATGCAAACAATTTAAAAGAATATGAAAAAGCAATAACGGCCTATGAGAGATTGGTGGAAAACTATCCCGACAGCCCGTATTGTGTAAAATCCAGTTTTATGATTGGCTTTTTGTATGCGAATGATTTAAAAGATTTAGATCAAGCTAAAGCTGCTTATCAAGACTTTTTGCAAAAGTGGCCCAACGATGAATTGGCTCCCTCTGTAGAGTGGGAATTGAAGCACCTCGGACAGGATATCAGTGAGATCCAGTTGGGTGTTTCTGAAAACGATCAATAACAAGCCCTCTATGAGCGTTTCTTTTTTCGAGACGCTCCTTGCTTTTCATCCCTTGTATCGATTGTCTTTGAATATTGTTGAAATAAACAAGGATGAACCATGAAAAACAGTCTGCTTGGCTGGTTGGTCCTTTGGGTGATTCTCGCGGGAACGGGAATCGCCCAGGACGTCGAGCCGGAACAACCTGTTACTGTGGATTCGAGCGGTATCACGTTATCTGCTATGGTCGATAAAAATACCGTCCCTCTGAATCGTACGGTCACTTTTACTTTGCGTTTACAATGGCAAGGCAGCCTAGATCGCTACAACGTGCATCGGTTTGATAACCCCATGGTACAAAATCTGGAGATTGTCGCCAGTTCATCTTCAAACCGGGTCATTCAGGAAAGCGGTCAAACCATTGCCATCCAGGATTACCGATATACTCTCAAACCAACACAACTGGGTATGGCGTATATAAAAGATGTTATCATAAAATATACAGATAATACCGACGAGCGATCCTATACCTTGAGATCGAGCCGAATTCCTGTTAAAATTGTCGATCCTGTTGCAGAACCGGGATCAAAAATCTGGATTCTGTTTCTGTTTATCGGGATCGTTGTGGTCGCTGTCGGGGCGTTTGTTATCATTGCCAGACAAAAAATGATCGTAGAAAAGGCGCGTATTGATGCGGCTCAGGCTGCTGCCCGGGTACCTCTGGAACAAACCCTGTTAGAAGAAATGAAAGCAACCATCGATCTCGATGATACCCATACTGATGTGGGTGCAGTCATGTCACATCTTTCCCGTATTGCCCGTTCCTATATCACCGAAAAATATCAAGGGCCGGCTTTTGAATCCACCACGACAGAATTGATTGGTTGGATGCGTGAAAATGATCTGGATGATCGAATGATCAAAGATATAGAAATAATATTAAAGCAAGCTGATCTTGTGAAATTCTCCGGTCATTCAAGGGATCGCCAGATCATGGATCAAAACTATGTGCGCTTGGAATCTCTATTACGTCGACAATTGAATCCCGAATCTTTAAACGAATCTCAAGATAATGCCGATCAGGAGGCTGTATGAATATCGACATTCAGGAAATTAATGCCAAGATAGAACAAGAAAGCGCTTTTATCCAAAAGCTGATGGACGAGATGCGACAAGTCATTGTCGGGCAAAATTATATGGTGGAACGTCTCTTAATTGGGCTGCTGGCCGACGGTCATATTTTACTTGAAGGTGTACCTGGCCTCGCAAAAACCATGACAGTCAAAACGATCTCGGCGACGATCAAGGCGGATTTCCAAAGGATCCAGTTCACCCCTGATCTGCTTCCTGCTGATATTGTCGGAACCATGATCTATGATCAAAAAACCGGTGCATTTAATCCCAAACATGGCCCCATTTTTGCTAATATGATCCTTGCAGATGAAATTAACCGTTCTCCGGCCAAGGTTCAATCTGCTTTGCTGGAAGCCATGCAAGAGAGACAGGTCACTTTGGGTGAAAAGACATATTTATTGCCCACACCATTTTTGGTTCTGGCAACCCAAAATCCGATCGAACAAGAGGGAACATACCCTCTGCCAGAAGCCCAGGTCGACCGGTTTATGCTAAAGCTTTCTGTCGGTTATCCGGAGAAAGAAGAAGAGCTCGAAATCATGCGGCGTATGACCCGGGCGACAGTGCCCACGGTCAAAGCAATAGTCTCACCTGCGGAAATTGAAAAAGCAAAGCGAGCCGTGTTCGATGTCTATATCGACCCAAAAGTTGAAAACTATATCGTGGATATTGTTTTCGCCACGCGCCAACCGAGTGAGTATGGTTTGGATGATTTGAAAGAATTGATTTCGTATGGGGCTTCGCCACGCGCTTCCATTTATCTCAGCAAAGCAGCCAAAGCGCATGCGTTTCTGCAACGTCGTGGTTATGTGACACCAGAGGATGTCAGATCGATCGGCCTCGATGTACTCAGACATCGTGTCATTCCAACATATGAGGCTGAGGCGGAGGAGATCAGTGCCGAAGATATCGTACGCAAAGTCTTGAACAAAATCGAAGTGCCTTAATCTTGTAGAATCAATCACTCAGAGGTTCCAGTCTTGATTCCTAAAGAAGTTTTGAAAAAAGTCAAACGTATTGAAATACAAACCCGTGGCCTG
>CAYNUX010000141.1:0-8730 GCA_964400115.1 uncultured Cytophagia bacterium | reverse complement strand
CATCCGACACTGATGCGATACATGAGCATCAATTCCGGATCGGTTTCATAACTCATCAGACCATACCAGCTCATCAGAGAGAGGTTATTGTCCCAGGGGACCACACTCGACGGTGGAAAGAAAATTTTGCTGTTCATGGCATTGATATGATAAGCTTCGTTTTCGATGAGACTGTCTGCCACTGCCTGGTATTTGGGATTCTCTGTGACATGGGCAGCGACTTTTAAAAAGGAGAGGATCATCATGGAATTCAGTCCGCGCTGTTCCCAACCCCATGGGGTATGAAAATAGTCGGTCGAAAATTTGGCCCATCGCGTGGGTTTGCCGTCGTGATCCACCAGTTTGAAATCGTGACGAAGGAGATGATCGGTGATATCTCCCACGACCTGACGCACAGCCTGTTTTTCCTGTTCGGTCTCGGCCGCAAGGTCATAATAGATGCTATAAAAAAAATAGTGTCCGGCCAACTCGTCGGAACTGGTATCGCACTTGTACAGATACTGGCCATCCTCACTCAGCACAAACCGGGGCAGAATCATTTTCCACAGCGGATCGTTTCGTCGTCTGCGTTCGTTCCAGTCGGCATCAAAGATTTCATTCACCGGCTGATGCCAGTCTACGGGCACAATGGTTCGGGCCGGAAAGCCTTTTTCATGTGTGATATCTGACAGCCACTTGAGTGTTTCAAAGGTTCGTTTGGCCAGTTGCCTGGCCTCCGGGTCACCGGTGACGGCATAGCGAAAGGCCTGTGCTGCGCCATACCGGGCGGTATGGGCACCGTCATTGTCCGTGATATCAGGCTCCCAGGTCTCGATATCGTACGGCTCTTTGAGCCGGCAGTGCACCACAAATCCCATGCGATTATGACGCACTTCCACCTGTTTCTGAAAGTGGGCTGCTTTTTGTTCAAAGGTCATGGGAACGGAAGCAATGCGCCCGACTCCGCCATCTGTGGCAAACCAGGCCGTGCCATCGCTTTGCACGGCAATAGCATTGACGCGGTCATGCGGCAGCCAGCGGCGGCTGTGGCGATAGACAAAAGAGCCATCGTTTACAAGAATAGCGCCCCGTTCAGTGCCAAACCAGACTCTGCCATCCGGACCGCCAGTGGCACAGGTAAAATGGGTATACGGCAGCCCCTCTTTGCCGGTAAAAAGATGCCAGCCGTCCGCGTTTTTATAGCCGACGCCCTGTTGAGCGCCGAACCACAGCCTGCCTTTTGTATCAAAGGTCACAGCACCGACCTGCACCGGGGCCCAGCTATAGCGATCGTCTCTGGGCAGTACCTGCTGCCAGTTTTGGGACTGTTGATCATAGAGATACAATCCGTTTTCACAGCCGATGACATAGATCTCGTCATTCATGGTTCGTGACAATATGTTCCCCGCACCATCGGGAAGAGAGACTGCAGGATAATCCGGCTGATCAGGAACCCGATTTCCTGCCTGCCAGTGATTTTTCTGCCACTGAAAAGAGCCATCCTCAGTGAATGCAACCGGCATATTCTCATCGAGGACAATATCGATTGTTTTTTGAGCCGGCAGACCCTCCCCGGCATCGAAAACCGTGGCCACATCCTGATTGAACGTCGTGGCAGGAGACTGACCATAAAGGAGAGTAAAAGCCGTAATAAGGATTGCTAAAATTTTTGTGATAGGGTCAAAGTGTACCATAGTGCTCCCTGTTAAAGGTTGTGAACAGACTATAAAAGTAGAAAAATTTTCATGGAAATTCAAAGCAAAAATCTTTTGGTAGCAGGCTATAGCCGGACAGGAGAGGACTTTCTGTGTTTAGGTTTTGGAATTCGAAAATTCCCTGAATCGCTCGCTCAACGCAGAGTAAAAAAAAAGAGAACGCCGAGGTGCGCAGAGAAAGAGTGATCAACAAATCCTTTTTTCCCTCAGCAATCCTCTGCGTCCTCTTTGCCTCTCTGCGTGCGGACAGAAATTGGCAGCATCCCCTAAAGGGACTCTATACGCACGACACGCAGGTTGGCATATTCAGCCACCAGAGGTGCCATCTGACGGAACCCGATTTTCCCTTCACCCCATACCGGGCCAAAGGTGGTGCCATCATCCTGGTAGATAAAGATAGGCAGATCATTGATAAAAAACTCGACAACCGGCCCAGCCTTGACCACCCGAATCCGGTAAGGTCTCTTGCTGAATTCCACGCAAGGAATAGGATCCGCCCCCTGGCTCACCATATGGAATCCATAGCTCTTGCGCAGATTGCAGGTCTGAAAATGCCGGTGATTCGGCTGGCGCCTGAAATAAGAGACATGATAAGCATTGATATCGCCATGATGGTACTGCTGGTATTCTCCGGCTCTTGGAGTCAGTGAAGGATCAAAAATGTCCTCACCATTTCTTCCGGTTGCTGCAAAGAACAAAATACTCAGACCCGGTTCTTCCAGAGGCCAATAGTCCCACGAAATACTCACATTGTCGGGAAAATCCTCTGGACACCAGTACACGAAATTGGCTTTTTGACCCAGCGAGGCCTCGAGTACATTTTCCATCCGCATACGCTGGTTCGGAAAAGAAATTTTTGCCTGTCCCTCGAGCCTAAAGCCATGAACATCCTCCGCGGATAGCAGTGGATTGTTATAGATCACATCCAGCTCTTTGTATTTTTTCTCATAAAGGGTTTCAAAATATTCGCCTTGCTGTTGCAACGGACTATTCATGGCATCTCTTGACGCAGCCAGAACCCAGCCACCCGTTAATCCGGCCATGGCTCTGAACCAGTTTCTTCTGGAAATCATCAAAAAGCCCTCCAATAAAAAAATCTGAGAATAAACTCATAATCCAGGGGATCATTTTTCTGCGAAAAGTCAAGATTAAAATACAAAATTGGAGATTATAGATCAATTAAAAAACAGAGGATGCACCCTCGGGATAACAGGGCACCCTCTTTTATTTTTAATCATTCATCGAAAACGGGAATGTAACTTTGTTCCCATATCCGGGAATCTCGGTCAGCTCTAAATTGGCAGGAATGGCAAAGCGTGTTCCATCCGTCAGAGCCCAGACATCTTTGTCGTAAAAAACCTGGGTCGTATCGTGCACATACTCGCTCGTTTTCACGGTATAGATGTCAAGATGTGCCGGTGTATTCCCGGAATCCGGGTTCACATGAATCCATTTAAACTGATTATAAGAGCCGCTGTTAAGAGTCCATGGCTTGTCATCGTTGTTGGGTCGCGGCGTTGCTCCCCAGCTTCCTTCACCGATATAGAGTGTACCGTTTTCATCATCGCGAATAAAACCCTGAAAACTGCCCTCTCCCTGAAACGGCCGAATGGGATAAGTGATCTTGTCCATGTGAGAATCGGCATCCAGGGACAGACTCAGCTTGTAATCGTAAAAGAGCCGAGCCCACAAATCGTAAAGCTCTTCGTGTTCACTTTTGCTTGCGGTATGGGGATGAAAAGGCTTGTGGTATCCTGCGATCTTGAACACATCACTACGATGTTTTTCAAGATCCTCCACGAGCCAATCTGTTTGAGGGCCCTCGGTTTCGATCTGCGTGTTGAGTCCGATGACATGCAATAAACCGCCGCCAAAGTTGAGGGAGAAATAATTTTGGGTGGTATCCAGACCATGATAAGGCATATTGAAAATCTTGGTCATGAGGGTCTTGTCCCCGTCTTCATGGTTACCATGCACCGGCACCAGAGGGAACATTTGTCCGTCAGCGGTTGGGGTCAATCTGTGCCAGTCATCAAGCCACAGATGCCAGCGCTCCGGGACCGTACCATTGCCGCTGGTAAAATCGCCGTTGAACATGACAAAGAGCGGGCGCAGCTTGCTGACCAGCCGGTTGGAAGCCCGGCCAGCTTCAAGGGGATTGCCGGAACTCTTGGTATCACCACCGGCAATAAAGGTAAACGGCTGGTGATCCGAGGGGGCAGTGCGAAACCAGTAGCGCTCGCTCACACCTGCCGTATCCTTGATGACAAAATAATATTCCTGATCAGATTCGAGTCCGGTCAGCGTCACAAAATGGGTGGTCATGCCATAACTCTTTTCGATGCGATCCGCCGTTTTCGTGTCATATTTTTTGATCTTGCGTCCGCGATCCTCACTGCCATAATGCAGAGCCGCTTCTGCCTGGTCGGGCTGGTTCCAGGCCACAGTCATGGTGGTGGATGGATCCTGATTCCAGACCAGACGAATCATGTTGGAATGGGCATAGGTTTTGGGCTCGCGTTCACAGGAAGAAAAAAAGAGCGCAGCGGCCATCAATAGCAGCAGTAACCGGATAAAGTGGGAAAATTTCATTTGGTTCTCCTTTTTAATCTAAAATCACCCGTCTTTGAAAGGGGAACAAGACTGCGTATACAAAAATTTCTGGTCAGCGTTGAAAGTGAATAAACGGGCTCTATGAATAAATGGTTCATAGTTGTCACAGGCCATATAAAAAATCGCCTTTTTCCAAAAGGAAAAAGGCGGATGATCGATCTGGTTGCAATATCGATCTTACTCAAATTCTGAACAATCCTCTGATGGCACATAAACTCCTGCGGCCTGTTGATAAACCAGAGTGGCACCCAGATGACCCACATAAGTGAGAAATCCGGTTCCGATCATCATCAAAACAACCAGTGCGATTTTGAAAACATTTCTCTGCAGATTTTTGACGGTTCGGAACAAAATATCGATCGCTGCAGCCGCAGAAAATATCCAGGCCACTATATACGCATTACTTTCATGACTGTACAAAACAGTGGGATCACAAATTGCACGTGATACAATGCCATCCGCCATATCGCCGGTAAAAATGGTAACCCAGGCCATGACCACACCTGCATAGAGCAAAATCGTTCCACCCAAATGCCATACTTGCTGTTCGCTCTTTAAAGATATCAGTTTGAACAAGGTGGCAACCACAAGCAGCACGATGGGGAAATGAACGGTCAAAGGATGCCAGGTTTCGGTTCGAAAAAAATCAGGCACAGTTATCCTCTCTTATTCCATGATATTGACACTGACGGGATCCAGACGTTTTCCTACACGCTCTACAGTCACTTGAACCTTTTGGCCCTCCTGCAAAGCTGAAAATTCAGCCGGACTCCCCTGACGGGTCAGCGTGGTTTCATCTGTAAAATACAATTCAAGGGTTTTGTCATCCTCGGTGGTGACATAAATTTCTCGCTTGTCTGCTTTGACTTTTTTTATTGTCCCACGATATGACCCTGATTCGACAACATCTGTTTGAGACCCGCAACCGATGTATAAAATTGCGGCGAATGCAAACAGCATAAAAGCGATTTTCATTCTCATGATGGTATTCCTAGACATGTAAATTTAAACCCGGCAGGCTTTGGTTTTACAGCCTGGCATGATCTTATATTCATGTCAAAGAACGAAATGAGCAAGCCCAAATATTCCAAAAAGTTATTATCGAATCATCGGTAACAAAACGCCTTTGATCACTCGGGAAGAACTATTCGAATCGCTGTCCATGCGTGAGCGTCAAAAACGGTGCAGAATGTCGGGCCGACAGAGGTCGGTTTTCTTTCAACAGGAATTCAGCATTTGGATCGCGCCAATGAACAATGAGAATCTCGAAATAGCTGTAATAGGTGGTTCCTAACAGGTCGCTGGCATCGCCTTTCCAAAAAGGAAAAAGAGAACAGAGGAGCGCAGAGATAATAAGAGTTTTAATGTTTTCGCGCTTGATAATCCTATTTTTCTCTGTGGTCCTCTGTTTCCTCTGTGGTAAAACATTTCCCTACAAAACGTATGACAAGAAAATCACCTCACGATCGAGCGACAGAGCCCTGATTACTTTAATTCTTTGACCATGAGATTCCGCCACTGAATCGTTCCCTGTTTGCCACTGTGAATCTGCAATCCGAAAAAGCCCTCGAGGTACTCATCATTGACCCAATGCGCAGCCGGAATGCCATTGACCCAGGTCTTGACCGTATCGCCTTTGGCATAAATCGTCAACCGGTTCCATTCATTTTCTTTCATCGCACCGCGCGCTTTTTCGTGCGCATCCAGCCACAGCGGATAATACCAGCCGCCACAGCTCTGGCCATAAATGCCGCCGGACCAGTAGCGTTTTCTGGAAAAATTTTCCATCTCAGCCTGAGGCCCATAGACCGTGATCTTGTCATTGTCATCGCCTCTCTCCCGGGCGCGAAACATGACCCCGGTATTGCCGTCGACTATATAAAACATGTCGCAGGTAAAAATAAAGTCGCCAAAATCGCTCCGGTCTGTGCACAAATATGTGCTCGGTGAACCGGGCACATTGGTACCCACGATCATGCCGTCCTGAGCCTTGAATTCACAAAATCCGCTTTTGGGCGTCCAGCCCGTGAGGTCGGTGCCGTTGAACAGAGACACAAATCCTTCAGAGAGATCGGGTTCAGGATCGGTGTTGAGCAGCATTTCTTTGGGGTCAGGGGCATTTTCCTGTTTGCTGTATTTCTCGTACCACTTTTGCTGGCTCTCGGCAAGTTTTGCCGCCACAGCAAAGGAGGTAAAAAGAAAAACAGAAACCAGGATGATGACAGAGAAGAATCGTTTTGTTTTGGTCATGATGGGCTCCAAATAATTTTGAGTGTATATGAGACAGATCTTTTAAATTACAAAAATTATCGGTAACAAGCCAAAAAAAAGAGACATGGGAACCTGAAACCTGGATTGCAGAATATCCACCCGAGCTGGACGCAAATAGTCTAACGTTCTTTCTCCGCTTTGACGGACAATAAAAACAGTCACGATCCATTTTTTACTTGCAATTCATGTCCCACAGGGATATTTTCCAGAGTGTCCCGGGGGACTGCTTCACCCCTTTATCCATTCTACTGGCGGCCCTTTTCTTGTCATCCGACCTATACTGGCGAACACAGCACAGACGAAGCAACCATCTTGTCTTGCAATAATTTACCTCAATCACAGGCACACTGGAAAAGAGGCTTATTTCTATTACCATGTGTCGAGTCAGGCTATCACAACAAAAGGAGATTACAATGAAAATGTGGGCAAATCTGTTCTATTCCGCCAATTCTATCATCCTGGTTTTGTTGTTACTCCTCATCCCGGTTCCGAACTCTTTCTCGCAAGATACGACAAAGGACCTGGCCTCGGAGGCCAACAAAGCACTGCGCAATTCACAACAAAGCATGTTCAACGGTAAACTCGACGAATCACAAACGCTGCTGAATCAGGCGAGTGAACTCGTTGAAAAACTGAAATCCGTGGATCCGGATTATTCTCAACTCAAATCACTGGAATCCAAATTGGCCAAACAACAATCCGACCTGGAACGGCGCATGCCAAAAAAAGAATCTCAAGCCCCGGTCCCCTCGCCCGGCGCAGCGGCAGCGGCCAAAGCAAAAATCACCACCGGAGAGCTGCCCGGTGCTGTCAGCCGCAGACTGGGTGAGATCGATAAAAATATAACCAACATTGAAAAATACTTGAATCCATCCGGCTCCATGTCAAGAGATGTACAGCTCAGTGAACTGGATCGACACCTGGATGCCGCCACATCCAATATGGAGCAACTGGAGAAATATTATGGCGATAAAGTATCCATGGATCATCCGGAGATCGCCAGCCGGACAGACAAGCTGACAGCTCTGAAAAATCAGGTCGAACAATTGCAGACATCCACCCGTGAATCCGCTACCCAGGCCGCTGCGGATATTGCCAGCCAAACGGCACAGGCGCAAAAACTGGGAAAACAGATCAACAGCCTGTACGATCAATACGCAGACAGCTTTGAAGGCATGTATGGCGCCTCACTGGTGTATAATGCTTCTGCCGAGGAGGCCTATGCCCAACTGGAAAAAGTTAAAACTATCGAGAACCAGATCCTTCCTGTGCTTCAACCGGTTCTTGCAGAGGTTGCCACGACCTACGGGACCTCTGCCATGGAGATCAACAACAACCTGCACAAAATCGGCGTGCCCTCATCCGAACAGTTCGGTAACGACTTTGAGCGTCTGGCCGAGAGTGTGGAAAATGTCAGCAAGAGCCGCAAAGCCACGGCCTAATACCTGGCCCGCAATGGCGCAACCCAGATTTCGAATATCGACTTTTTAACACCGGACATACGCGTGCAAAAAATGCAGGAAACCAAAGCCCTGCTGCAAGCCGGTCATCAGTTCGACCCCAACAATGCGGAAATCAATGATATGCTCTCCACCATCGATCGAAAAATCGATGCCGTGGCCGACAAAATCGAAGCTGATATCGACGCAAAATCCTGGCAGGGCAATGCCAGCGGATTTGCAGGTCCGGGCAAGGCCCAGGAGCTGGCCAAAACAGCCGTGGCGTATTTCAAGTCCCATCCCAACTGGGGCCAAAATCCGGACACAGACCATTTAAAAATATTGAACGCCTGCGTCACGGGTAACTGGGATGTGGCTGAAACCAATATTTTCGGACAAGTCATTCAGTGGCGTTTGCCCATGCATCTCGCGATCACCAATGGGAAACTCGAACCCAAAGGCATAGGCAGAGTTTATGAACTCAGTGTGCTGACGCAAAAGGGCAATCCGGGACAGGTCAAAAAAGCTCCCCCCTTTGACGGCTATTGGGTCGGGAATAACTGGATGATGCGGCTGGAAAAATTGCCCTGACTTGGACACTTGACGATTTCCCCTTGAAACAAATACTAAATCCGCACCAGGCCGCCGCAGGGTTTAGCCCCATAAGCGCTAAGTTAAGAGCTTGTATTTTCCTCTTTTTTGTATTATATTCA
>CAYNUX010000140.1:0-8813 GCA_964400115.1 uncultured Cytophagia bacterium | reverse complement strand
TCATGTCTACTTTTTTTCAATATATAGGTACTCATTTTCCGGATGAACCTTTTTTTTGCAGCTATAATCCTGTTTTTCAGTGACATAATTTGGTTTGACCCCAATATGCATGTCGCTCTGTTTCCGGAAGGAAACAGAGCGACATGATCACTATGAAAAGTTTGATGTTCAGTATACGTCGATTCATATTCACCTGTGTCTGATCAATACATATACAAACCGCCATTGACTTCGATCGTTTGACCTGTGATATAATCAGCAAGTCCGGATGCCAGGAACAATACCGCATGGGCAACATCCATCGGCACCCCTTTACGGCGCAGCGGGATCCGGGATGAAATCGTGTCGTGCACCTCTTGTGCTGTGTGTGTGTCATGAAACTCGGTTTGCGCAATAAAACCGGGCGAGACGCTGTTGACATGGATGTAATCCGGACCCAACTCTTTGGCCAGGGATTTTGTAAAGGTCAAGATAGCCCCTTTGGTGGCGGAATAGGCAGCCGAACCCGGACCGCCACCGTCATGCGCAGCTTGAGAGGAGAGATTGATGATTTTACCGGACTGTTGTTTTTTCATTTGTTCAATCACCAGATGGGACATCAGAAAAGCGGTTTTCACATTGATATCCATGACCTTTTCGTAATGACCTGATTCAAAGTCTGATACGGGCACGCGTTTGACCAGTCCGCCCGCATTATTGACCAATATATCTATGCTGCCGCCCAGTTCCAGGGCAGCGTCTACCAGTGTCTGCGCCTGTTCTCTGTCGGTCACATCTGCGGTTACGGTCGTGACTTTTCCCCCGGCGTTTGCGATGCCTTGTGCGACCTCATCGAGTTCTGCTGATTCCTGATGGCTGTTGATCACAACCGCAGCACCGGCTTTGGCCAGCTGTTCGGCACAAACTCTTCCTATCCCCTGACGGCTGCCTGTGACAATAGCTGTTTTTCCATCCAGTCGTATCTCCATAATCCCATTACCTTTCTTATTTAATGTTATCGAAATGATTTGATCGTTTTCCAGAACGGTTTGCAGAAATACGATATGATCCCCTTCTTCCAAGAATCTGGTTTTGACCCGGTGGTCACCCAGCATTTCACCGTCCAGTTCAACCCGGGCAACCGCTTTATCGGTTCCGGAAAATATGAATACCGGATTGATGCTGATGTTTGCGAAATATCTGGTGCAACAAGTGTACCTTTTCCTGATATTCGGTGACCACAGAGTTAAATTCCGCTGGCAGTTCCATGGGCGGTCAGGTCTTGTTCTGTTCAGAATCTCTTTAGGGGTTAGACGTGTTTTTGTGCAAAACCTTTTGCTATAAATAAAAGATATTGATTATTTTTCAGTTTGGCAAGCAAACTGTAATACAGCCTTTGAGTAACAGGTAAACTTGGCTTATATCATTTGCCGGGCAACATCACTCTTATCGGGCGGCCGTTTACGAGCCTTTGGCAAAGATCCCAGGTGTTTTCGAAAAACAAAAAATCATGCTTGACATTTATGCCATTTTTGGCTATCTTGACCAAAGTACGGGTAATCTCGATATGGATCGAGATAAGGAAGCCGGTGAGAGTCCGGCGCTGCCCCGCAACTGTAAGCAGCTACCAAAGCCGCAAAATGCCACTGTCATCGATCTGATGGGAAGGCGCGGTGAGTAGGCTCGAAGCTGCAAGCCAGGAGACCTGCCCGTGGAATCTTTCGAGGGAAAGACGATATCCGTTCGTTTATTCGACCCAACTTTCCCGAGCTGTTGGGTTTTTTTATGCCCCCCTTCCACGGCGCTTCTCGATCCCTGTTTTCACTCAATCCGAATGGTTCGAACACCATGCGAATATCAAGTCTCTTTACTTTGATCGTCATTCTGACATTCCTGTGTGGGTTTGTGTTCGCTCAATCACCGGTCAAAATAGAAGGCATTGTTTTCTCCAATCAGGGTAAACCCTTGCAAGGTGCAAATGTCATTGTCATCGGCACCGGAATGGGAGGCACCACCGATGCGAACGGCCACTTTTTCATCGAGAATCTGTTTAGCGGCGAATATACCGTGCAGGTCAGGTATGTGGGATATGAATCACAGACCAAAGACATTATTGTCCGTAAAGACCTGATCACCCCTCTTTATTTTACCCTCAAACCGGTCATCATCGATTTGCAGGAAATCGTCGTGCAGGCAAATCGCGAGCGTTTCATACCCAATGACTTTGAAATTATCACGAGAAAAGAGATCGAAAAAAGCAATGCCCGCACCGTCGGAGAATTGCTAAAATATATACCGGGCATAACCCTCATCGATGAAGCCGGGGGAGGCGGTCGCAAACGCCTCTCTATACGAGGAAGCCAAAGCAATCAAGTGCTGGTGGTGTTGGATGGTGTGGAATTGAACGATCCGGTAACCGGGGATACAGATCTACATCAAATTCCCCTTGCGGGCATTCAGGAAATCAAAGTCCACAAAGGGGGCCACAGCAGTCTCTATGGCAGCGGTGCGATGGGAGGGGTGGTGGAAATCATCTCGAGAAATAATCCCCTGGAACAAATCAGCGCGAGTGCCCGAAACGGACAATATCATGCAATGGGAGTAAAATCTGCGTTGGCGGGTCATACGGGGAGCTTTTCCTGGTTTTTTACCTATGATAAAAACAAGGAAAAAGGTGATTATGACTATACCTATCAAAGACCGGATGGAACGAGGGTAAACGACACCCGGCAAAATGCCGGTTTTGATTCACAAAATGTCTTTGGCAAACTCGTGCTTGATCTCGGACACCATGAATTTCAAATCCACACTCATCTCTATCGATCCATACGCGGCCTGCCCGGACTCGTTTTTTCCTGGACACCCTATGCCGAGGCGCGTACTGACCGGCAGCTCTTCCTCAGCCGATACGCCTATCAAAAAAAATCCTGGCATCATCAACTCGTACTTTCCAGTTACGAGAACGACGTCGAATTTCAGAATCACCCCCCAGCAGACGCTCCCCTGCGCTCTCGAACCGTGCCCCCTTTTCACACTCGTTATCGTATCCATACCTTGCAAGGCTCGCTTGAAAGCCGCTATATCCTCGAAAACGAGCAGCAGGTGTTTTTGCGTACTGGATTTCAAAAAGATGATTTTTATGACCAGAATGTGCTCACAAAGACGCACGGCCCGGTAAATCAAACCGATAATCTCACTGCGTTTGCAGCCCTGAAAGGTGAATGGCAATTGCCGAAACCAGAGTTCTTGTCCGATATAACCGTGAGCCCTGCCATTCGTTTCGATCATTTTGCTTTACACCAACAAACAGTGACACATGAAAATCAACAATACAGTCCCCGCATCGGACTCTTGATCTCGCGATATGAAAAATGGCTGCTGGCATTGCGCGCCCATTGGGGGAGATCGTTCCGAACTCCGACGTTTGCTGATTTGTTTTATCAGGATTTCAGGGTGCGCGGCAATGCCGATCTATTGCCTGAAAAAAGCATGGACAGAGATATCGGTTTAAAAGCCGGACTCTTTTTTCTCGGCTGGCTCGAACTCGATGCTACATTTTTTCATCATCGGATCGACGATCTCATTGTCTGGGAAATGGGGTCGTTTGCAACCTGGCGACCGAGCAATACCGACGCGCTCTTGCAAGGGTGGGATCTGAGCGGTTCGTGGCAAACCTGGAAAAAACAGTTGTACATCACCTTCAGCCATACATTGTTGGATGCCCGCGATAAAAGCGACCGCCGTACAACCCGAGACAAACGACTCGTCTATCGTCCGGAGCATACAACCAGGATCGGACTGGAATTCGAGTTCGAATCCCTGAATATCTCCTATCATCGTCATTGGGTGGGTTCGCGCTTTGTGACCCCTTCCAATACAGCCAGTCAACCCGGCTATACCGTGGATGATCTATCTTTCTCTGTCCGGCAATCCTTGAAAAAGCTGGAAGGGACCTTCAAATTCTCTGTTTTTAATCTTTTTGACAAATCTTATGAGATTATCGAGCATGCGCCATTACCGGGCCGTCATTGGCGGGCCGAGTATGAAATCGCCTATTGAATGGAACTTGCCAGATAAACCAAACCTCTCGAAAGGAGACCCCATGCGTCAGCGCCTTATTGTTACAATACTGTTTTTCCTCACCCTCTCTGGCTTTGGCCAGGATATTCCCAGAACGTTGTATGTCTTGAACGGCTTGGGAAGATCCCTGTCGAAAATGACACTCGAAACCACGCAAATCGAAAATGATGTACATGTGGTGGGTGATGTCCCCAATCGAGTGTATACCAAAGGCCAAAACATCTATGTGGTCAATTCCACCCCTCCCGGGATCACGGTGATCGATGGCCAATCACAAAACATTCTCAGAACCATTAACCTGCCCGAAGGCAGCAATCCTTATGATATGGCTTTTGCAGGCACCGAACTCGCCTATGTCACCCTGCTGCTCGCAAATTCCATTGCAGTCGTCGATCTGCAGACCAACGAGATTCTACAGACCATCGATGCAGGAAAGGCACCACAGGGAATTCTGGTGGTCAATAATACGGCATATGTGGCCAATTCCGGCGGATATCCCGATTATCAGCCTTCCTCTGTTACGGTCATCGATATCAAGACCCATCAGGTCACCAAGACCCTCGAGGTTCCCATGAATCCGCAGAATCTGGCCCTGGCACCGGATGGCAATATCCATGTGGTGTGCACAGGCAATTTTGCCGATGTCACTGGCAAAAGCGTCGTGGTCGATCCGTTCGGAGATACCGACTGGACCCCACTGGTGGTCGACACGGTCGAAATCAACGGCGCTCCCGGCGATATTGCCATAACCGGCGAGGGCATCGCGTATTTAGCTGCCTATGGCGATGGCAGCAATGGCTTTCTTTATCGTTATGATACGGCAACAGGCCAGGTCACAAATGATGCCACCAATCCCATCCATGTCGGCAATGGGGCCATGGCTCTGCTTTTTGATGCAATTGGTGATCATCTTTATGTCAATAATTTTGCCGATGATGCCGTACAACAACTGGATCCACAAACCGGTGCAGTGCTGAATACTCTGGCGGTTGGCGATGGCCCTCAACATATGGCGATTCTCGAACCGGTCATGACAAGCGATCCCTGGGCTGATGCCGTGGTGATGTTTGATGCCGGCACAGGGGCCGGATTCGGTCAAAACTTTTTTCCTGACAATGTTCTGGGACCCCCGGATCCGGATCCTGCCATATCGGCTGTAAATCCCAGCGCCAAACCGCAGGAATTGCTCTCCCTGGGGCACGGAGGTGAAATTGTTCTGGAATTTACGAACAATTATATCACAGATGGCCCGGGTATCGATTTTACCGTCTTTGAAAACGCCTTTTATTTAGGGGGTGATCCGTCACAGCCATTTATCGAGGCTGCCATTGTTGCCGTGAGCCAGGATGGAGAGCACTGGGTAGAGTTTGCCTATGACACCACTGATTTTTCCGGACTCGCCGGGGTCACCCCGACAAAAGACAATCAAAATCCTCTCGATCCGACAGTCAGCGGGGGCGATGGATTTGATCTGGCAGACGTGGGGCTCTCCTTTGCCAATTTTGTCAAACTGACCGATCTCGGCGATATCAAATCAGAAGGGCAATGGAATGGTGATTTTGACCTGGATGCCGTAGTTGCGGTAAACAGTGTATCGGGGCAGCCGACAACGGTGATACAGCTCGCAGATCGACACCCCGAGAGCTTTGGTTTACTGCAAAACTATCCGAATCCTTTTAATCCCTCCACAACCATTGAATTCTCCCTAGACAGGGCAACCAGAGTCGAAATCAAGCTCTATACCTTGACCGGTCGATTGATCCGCACTCTGGTCAATCAACACTATACACGTGGCAGACATTTGGTGCAATGGTATGGTAAAAATGAACAAGCTCAAAATGTAGCCAGCGGCATCTATATTTACGAGATGACGGTCGGAAACCAACGACAGATCAGACAACTCACACTCTTGAGATAACCCCCCACTTGTCCCTGACGGCGACGGTTGTCTGCACTTGCCCCCCTTTGCTGCAACCTCGCCGTTTTTTAATTCTATCCACTCTTCCAAATCAACAGGCACCCGATATCACCTCATTTAAATCCATGGAATAAAAATGAACACGGACTTGCGGTTTGGTGGGCAGTTTTCTGGTTTTGCATAAAATGGCCCTTTTGGGGGACGCCACCAGCCACATAGTCTTGCCGGGCTATGAGAGCATTTTGCCGACCTCGAACCGGGTCTCCCCCCAGACCATGTCCACGCCTCTGCACACAGGGTCGAACACTTTATAGATGAGAAAATGAGTAACGTACTAAAACGAAAATAAACCGATTCGAGGACTTGCCCATCTATTTCAACACTAATAATTTCATTGTTCTATGGATCAAATGCCCCTTATTATCCGGAAACATTATAACCTTGTTTTCAAGTAAAATCAAATGACTTGCATAAATCATTGAGGGTTTGTAATATAAACTTAAAGAAATGGTCATCTTTTAATTGTCGAGCGAGCCATCAATAATTATGAGTGTCGTCACTTGACTTTAGCGGGAGCAGAAAAAACATCAACAACACCAAATCCAGACAATACTTAAAGTTAGGTGCCGCCATGATGTGGATTAGCGGAGGCCTGGTTCTATTGCTCAAAGGAGCGAGCCTGCTCACAAAAGCAAGTACCTTTGAAAAAGCCATTGCATGGCCGTTGTTTGCTCTGGTATTGGGTTTCGTCTTTGGAGAAATAAAGGCAAAGTTCATTTTTATCGAATATTGCCAAAAAAATCTCAAGCGAATTGAGAAACTCGATAATCCCAAATTCTGGCAGTTTTTCAGACCCAGATTTTTTGCTTTTTTAGCGGCCATGATTCTGACCGGCACCATGCTCTCCCGGTTAGCGATGAACAATTACCCCCTTTTAATCGCTGTAGCGACACTGGATCTTTCCATTGCCACTGCGCTCCTGGCCAGCAGCCGTGTCTTTTGGGGAAATCCTGTATAAAATAACCAAAGAACGAAATAGCTTTGAGCACAGCCATGTGGTGTATTTTGTGCAAAAGCACTGACATTTTCCATTTTCACAAAGACAATACACGCTCTTATTTTCGCTGTGACAGCTGTAAATTGGTCTTTGTCCCTTCAAAGTATTGGCTTTCTGCAAAAGATGAAAAGGCCGAGTATGATTTGCACCAGAACGATCCTTCAGACAGGGGCTATCAACGATTTCTTTCGCGGCTATCCAAACCACTCTTGAAAAGGCTCGGTCCTCATCAAAAAGGATTGGATTTCGGATGCGGACCAGGACCAGCTCTTTCCCCGCTTTTTGAAAAAAAAGGGCACGAGATGGATCTATATGATCCCTTTTACTATCATGACAACTCGGTATTGACAAAAAGCTATGATTTTATCTGCGCCACCGAAGTCGTGGAACACCTGAAAAATCCGGATCAGGTTTTTGCAACATGCTTCAAACTGCTGAATCCTCATGGCTGGCTGGGCATCATGACCAAACTGGTGATCGATCAAAGAGCCTTTCGCACCTGGCATTATATTCGAGACATGACCCACATTTGCTTTTACAGTCGCGAAACCTTTATATATATCGCCAATCGATATCATGCACATATCCAGTTTGCAGACAAGGATGTAATATTGCTGCGCAAAAAATCAGGGGTGTTTGAAAATGGATAGCGACATTAAACCCGAGGAGTCAAAATGATGAACGGTTTTCTCCGAGCCTTTTGTAACCATTCTCGATGCCCCTTTTTCCCGGTATTCTTTTTGGTTATCATACTAACTTTTGCACAGCCATTTGCGCAGCGCGTTCAGCCGGACCGTGAAAAGCTGACTCTCATGGATGAATGGCTCAGATCCTATATGCAGGAACAAAATATCCCGGGTGGCCTTGTAGCGGTGTCGACAAGGGGGCGCATCGATTATTTGCAACCCTATGGCCTGGCCGATGTCGAACTCAAAGTACCCGTAACAGACAGTACAGTCTTTGAAATCGGTTCGATCAGCAAACAGTTTGTGTCTGCTGCGATTCTGCTCCTCATGCAGGAAGGCAGACTGGGACTGGACGACCCCATTCATCACTATCTGTCCGGCCTCCCGGGGGAATGGCTGGGTGTGACCATTCGGCAATTGCTGACTCATACATCAGGGATACCTGATTATGAAGAGATCGAAAGTTATGATGTCTATCGCTTCCGGCTTTCTCCTGAGCAGATCATCCGGATCGCTCATTCCCGGCCAATGGATTTCGCGCCCGGAACAGGCTGGTATTACAGCAATACAGGATATTTCCTGGCCAGTATGATCGTGGAACGCATAGAGGGTCAACCCCTGGGCCAGGTGCTGGAATCCAGAATTTTTGCTCCGCTGGGAATGAACCAAACGCGGATGGCGAATCCGGAAAATATTATCCCCCACCGCGCCAGTGGGTATTGGGTAGACAAAACTTGCAAACTAATCAATCGGAACCCGACTGAAACCTCTTCCACGTTGGGTGCAGGTGGTTTGCTCTCGTCTGCCTATGATCTGGTCAAATGGGATCAGGCACTGTACGACAATGGATTTTTGAGCGACTCTTTAAAACAGGTCATGTGGAATGAAACCATTTTACCGAACGGCGACAGTACCGGATATGCCCTGGGATGGAGTGTGCGACCCTATAAGCGCCTTTGCAAACAGAGCCACGGCGGCCAGGTGGCCGGATTTGTGGCCCGGTTTTCGCGTTTTCCGGAGGAGGAAACGTGTATCATTGTGTTCATGAATCGATATCGCGTGAGCAGCCTTGCACCCAGTCTGGCAGTACTGC
>CAYNUX010000139.1:0-8848 GCA_964400115.1 uncultured Cytophagia bacterium | reverse complement strand
TTGAGCATCGATGAAATTTAAGCATTTTTCTGTAATGTCAACTTCTCTCATTTTATAAAAGTAACGAATTCGTTACATAAAATCAAGAATTATTCTAATCATTTTAAAATCTATTTTTGAACGCAAGGACTTTTTTTGCATGAAGCACAACGGTTGTGTAAACTCAATTGTGTTTATCCTACTAAATTGGCGGGCTAAACACAATTGTATAAATTTTTCTTTAGGGCGATGCAGGTTGTAATACTGCTTTTCTCTGCCAAGAACTTTTTCATAATAGAATTTAATTGCATTGATTCTTTGATTTTGCTGACTTGTAGAAATATTTTTTGTATTTATCAGCCCTAAAATATATGTATTTATTTGACTTTTTGTTACATCCTGTATTTTTTCAAGTTCATTCACTGCTTTAAAATAGGTAAGAAAATCCTCAAAATAATTACAATATGTTTTTATCGTATTTTTGCTATATCTTTTTTGAACAAGTAAATTCGTGTATTTTTCAATAGCTTCCTGCATTGAAATTCTCTCTTAATGTATAACAATGTGATATCCATCTATAAATTTTGATTCCCAACGTCTTGCACTGCGTTTTGCTGATTCTCTGGTCTTAAATTTTCCGATCCAAACAACATAGAGTCTTTCTCCCTCGCTATCCCGGGCATAAATCTCTACAGGCAAATTCTCGTCACGCAACAGGCGAGCGATGCGCTGTGCATTGTGCACCACACTAAATGCACCAACTTGAATAGCATAATAGGTCTCCCCCATATTCCCTGAAACAGTCGGGGAGTCTGTGTTTTGAAAAAATTCGCTTTCCAGATCCATCACGGCTTGATCGGCATAAGAAGATTTTGGAAATTTCTGGATAAAAGATTCAAATACGACACGAGCGGAATCGATCTTGTTTTCAGCAGACAGGCATTGCCCGTAAAGAAAAATAGAATCATCAAAAAGATTCGAGTTTGGCCATAATTTGGCAAGTTTAGAAAAATCCTCTTTTGCCTGCGAGTAATCTCCTTGTGCATAGTGGTATTGGGCAATTCTGAATTGTGCATCATCTGCATACGGAGAATCGGGATGTTGAACGACCTGGCGAAAATGTGATACTGCCAGCTGGGCATCCTGCTGCAAAAGACCACGTATAAACTCGACACTCGGATGATCACCTTGTACAGAATCTAAAAGCTTACGTAATTCATCAAACCGTTCCTGGCGCAAAAGCCGTTCAAGATAGTTTATGTGTTCTTGAGCCGAACAAATCCCCAGGCTCAGGCCGACAAAAAGAATGATTAACAACCCGCGGGACATATTACCTCTTTAATGCAGAGTTCCACGCCCGACAGTGTGGGCAACGGTAAAAATAATCATCGGTCAAGTGGCCACACACTTTGCACTCAAAATGTTTTTGGCAACCAATAATCTGGGCAGCCAATTCACCGGCCAGATCGGATGCGGCCTGATCGCGACCCAGCTTGCCATACAGACGAACCAGAAACAATTTTGCTTCCACTCTACCCGGATCTGCCTGAAGAGCTCTTTTGCAAGCATCCACAGCTTTTAGTAATTCGCCTTTTTTCTCATAAATTTCAGCCAATCCTAAATGTCCTTCCACGACATGGGGATTTTCCCGGGCTAACTCGGTATATACCTGTTCGATATCTCCAAATTTGCCCATTTCAAACAGTACCTGTTTTAGGCGGCTAAATGCAAGATTGGACAAATCGGGATTAGCCTTTATGTATTTTTTGAGAATTGCCAACGCATCCTGACTGCGGTTCTGGCGAATATAACTGTCAGCGAGTTCAAAATAGGCCGGAACAAAAGTAGACACTTCTTTTATAGCATCACGAAACCGTACCCGAGCATCATGTTCCTTTTTCTCGTCACAGAGTTGCATACCCTGTTCGTATTTATAGGCTGCAAGCCGGTATTTTTTATCTTCTTTGTCGAGCTTGCCGTCTTTTTTCACAATCTCAAAAGCTCCTTGCCAATCACCCATTTGCTCGAGCACGCTGACCTTTTGTTGGCGAATTTGAGCATCGTGGGAATCCATGCTTAACAGTTGATCGATCACCACCAAAGCATTCTGCCACTGTTTGTCAGTAATATAATCTGCTGCGAGGGATTTTAAAATATCATGTCTTTGCTCTGCATCAAGATTTGGACGAATCAAAAGATCGCGGCAAATTTTAATTGCCTTGTCGGGTTCTTCTTTTCGTCGGTAGATATCAGCGATTTTAATATAGGCATTGATAAACCCGGTATCCATCTGAACTGTTTTGCGCAGTTTTAGCAGAGCAGGATCGAGATGGCCATCGATAAGAAGATTTAAACCTTCTATATAATTTTTTTGCGCCAGGTGGGGTTTTTCTTTACCGCGCTGGTGCACAACAATCCAGACGATAAAAATGAACAAGACAACGACAAGAACGCCAATGGCGGGTATCAGATAAGGATTCATTCAGACTACTCCTTGGCAGGTGATCCTTGATTTTTGGCATTTGCTTCGGGCGTAGGAACCACTTGTTCTTCGATTGAGACGTTTCGCAAACGATCCAGTTCCGATTTTAGATTTTTTATCTCCTTACGCTGCTTTGCGAGATCACGTTTTAACATGAGAATTTGAAAAATCGATACCAATAACCAGAATAAAACACCCACAGCAAATGAAGCATACATAATGATCCATAAAGGTAGGGGTTGGGTAGCGTAATCGAGAAATTGTATTGTCACCTGCTGTTGCGTATTTTGCATGGCAAAGCCGATAATCAAAATCATGACTATGGCCATAAAAATCCATCTAAAAATCCACATATATCCTCCGAGACACGTCGGCTAGAGTTTATTTTAATAAACGTAAGGAATTTGTGTTGAACTTTCAACTATTTTTACAGAAAAAAAAGAGTTGAGCCCATTTCAACGGACCCAACTCTTTACTGGACTATATGATATTTACTTTTCAGATTCTTTCTCAGAATCAGATTCAGAATCGGATTTTTCAGAGGCGGGCTCTTCTTTTTCTGGTTTCTTTGCAGGGGCAGAGTTTTTGGATCGGCTAGAAGAGTTAGACCCGGAATATTCTTCATCATCTTCCAATTCGTCGGGCGATATAGTTCCGGAAGCATTTTCTGAAAGAACGATTTTTTTATTTTCTTTGTTGAACTCGATAACCGTCAGTTCGAGGACATCATCAATTTGATATCCATCGGCTGGTTTACTGAGGTTTTCCTTGCTCAACTGTGACATAGGCACAAATCCATCCACAACATCCGGCAATTCGACGATCAATCCCTTTTCGATCAATCGAACGACTTTACCTTCGGTCTTGGTTTGGGGTTGATATTTTTGCTCCAAATAGTCCCAGGGATTATCTTTTGTTTGTTTGTATCCCAAAGAGATTCTTCGATTGTTCTTGTCTACATTGAGAACAATGACTTCGATCTCATCGCCTTTTTTGACAACCTCACCGGGGTGCCGGATCTTTTTCGTCCAGGAAAGATCTGAAATATGGATCAATCCATCGATTCCCTCTTCGAGCTCTACAAAAGCGCCGAAATTGGTCAGATTGCGTACAATTCCTGTGTGCCGGCTTGCGACAGGATATTTTTCAGCCAGGGTTTCCCAGGGATCGGGCTCGAGTTGCTTGAGGCCTAGTGAAATCTTGCGTTCATCTTTTTGAATATTGAGCACTTTGGCGTCCACCATCTCACCAACGGCAAGGATTTTCGAGGGATGTTTGATATGCTGAGTCCAGGACATTTCCGAGATATGGATGAGACCTTCAACGCCCTTTTCGAGCTCCACAAAGGCACCGTAATCGGAAATACTGACAACCTTACCACGCACCAGAGATCCCACAGGGTATTTCGTCTCCACATCTTCCCAGGGATGGGCTTGTAACTGCTTCAAACCAAGGGATATGCGGTCTTTGGGCTCATTAAAATCCAGAACCACGACTTTGATTTTTTCATCCAAAGAGACAATCTCAGAGGGATGAGAGACACGACCCCATGAAAGGTCATTGATATGCAAGAGGCCGTCCACACCGCCAAGATCTATAAATACGCCAAAATCGGTAATATTTTTAACCGAACCTTCGAGAATCTGGCCGCGCTCGAGCTCGTTGAGAATCTTTTCACGCTGTCCCTTGAGTTCCTGTTCAACGAGTACACGATGAGAAACAACGATATTTTTACGCATATGGTTCACTTTGACGATTTTGAACTCCATCATCTGCCCGATAAGAGCATCAAAATCACGTATTGGTCGTACATCGATCTGTGATCCTGGCAGAAATGCATCCACGCCACCCAAATCGACAACAATGCCACCTTTGATACGTCGGGTACAGCGCCCTTCGATGATCTCGCCCTTTTCATACTGATCGATCAAACGATCCCAGGCTTTCATAAAGTCAGCCTTGCGCTTGGAAAGAACCAGCATACCATCGGTATCTTCGACATTATCGATAAAAACTTCAATATTATCGCCGACCATAATTTCTTCCGGCGAATTAAATTCTTCAACGAGAATGGTGCCCTCGGATTTGAATCCGATATCAACAGACACCTCTTTATCATTTACTGCCAGTACTTTTCCAACAACAACTTGTCCGCCCATGAAATCGGACATAGTGTCTTCGTACAACCGTGCCAGACTGTCAAACTCTTGCTCAGTGTACTCTTTTTCCAAATCATCCAGTTCATCGAACTCTGTATAGACTTTACCGGTTTCTAATTCACTGGGTTTTACAGGAGTCGGTGCTGCCTCCTTGATGATTTCTTTTTCCTCGGCATTGATTGCCGCTTCTTGTTGCTCCGGATTTTCATCCAAAGGTTTGGGGTTAACTTGTTCGGTCATGATTTGGTTAATACCTCCTTGTTATTATTTTTTAACGTCTTTATCAGACGTAACGGCCGATCTCATCTCGTACGGCCTCCAATTGCCATATAGGAGTCGAAGCGCCACCGGTGATGCCAATGGTTTTTATGGATTCGTCAGAAGGCAAAATCGTTTCATCTGCCGATTCGATCCACTGAGTATGGCAATTAATAGAGCGCACGAGCTCAAAAATCACTGCGGTGTTGGAACTGGCTTTTCCGCCAACGACCACCACAGCATCCATATTCTGCGCAAAAGAGCGAATATGATTATGACGTTTTGTAATAACATTACAGCGCGTATCGACAATTTTTAATTCGATCTCTCGTTGTTGCAAATCCTTAACAATCGTAACCCAGAGTTCAGGACTCGCAGTTGTTTGCGCCACGACCAGAACCGGTCGAGTAAAATCTAATTGTTCCAGATCTTGTTTGCATGTAACACAGAATCCGGCATTCCCTGCACATCCGAGCAAACCATGCATTTCAGGATGATATTTTTCACCCACAATAGCAATCTGATAGTTCTGGGTCACATGCTGTTTGATTATCTTTTGAACACGCTTGACCAGCCCACAGGTCGCATCCAAGACATCGCACTCTCGTTTTAATCGATTTAAAAGTGCCGGTGTTACGCCATGAGAACGAATCAGAACTTTTTTCCCGCGAATCAAATCCATCCGATGATCCGATTCGACCAGGTTCTGGTCTATATATTTTACGCCGGCTTTATCCAGGCGCTTCACTTCCTGAGGATTATGAATAATTGCTCCAAGAGCTACTATCGAACCCTTTTCAACATTCTTTTCAGCGAGACGGATAGCATTTTTAACCCCGGGACAAACACCAGCATTTGGGTCGACAACTATCTTCACGCAGCACCTCTTTTACGGGCCTTTTCTACGACCCAATCCACTTGCTCGTCCAGGGTCATGGCCGATGTATCCAGGACAAGTGCGTCTTGAGGTTTTACCAACGGTCCGTGTGAGCGGTTAGCATCGCTATGGTCTCGTCTCTTGATACCATCCACAAGTTCTTGCAGTGATAGGTGTATGCCTTTTTGCAACAATTCTTGCTGACGTCTATGAGCTCGTTCCTCGATAGTCGCTTGCATAAAAATCTTTAAATCCGCTCGTTGAAACACAACCGAGCCCATATCGCGTCCTTCGGCGACAAGACTCTGTTCTTTGGCCATTTCTCGCATCCGGTTCACCAACTCTTTTCTCACCTCAGGCATGGCAGCGATCGGAGCAATTGAACGGGTCACCTCTGGACTTCGGATATGTTCAGTCACGTTACGGCCATCAAGACAAACCAAAAGTTCCTGATTCGATTTTTTTAAATCGATCTGGCATCTGTGAACCAAAGCTTTGACCTGACCAGGATCATTCAACTCTGTGTTTTGTTCGAGCGCAGCCAGAGTAACCGCACGATAAAGGGCTCCGGAATCCATATAAAGAAACCCCAGTTTTTCCGCCACCCGTCTCGCCGTGGAACTCTTACCAGAGCCTGCAGGGCCATCAATAGTGATTATGAATGTCGCTTCCAATTCTTACGTGATCCTCGTTTTCTCTCGCTCAACCCAACGGCCTGTTTAAGGTGATCAACTTCAATAGCTTTGAGAGGACGCCAATGACCACGTGTCAGGGATCCGAGAGAGATAGGCCCGATTTGAATACGCTTTAACGTTTTAATCTCGTACCCCAAAGCTTCGAACATGCGTCGCACCAGATGATAGCGGCCTTCTGTGACCCGCACCTCAACCCGGGATGGATCATCGGAATAATAATAGGCCTCGCTGGGCAAGGTCAGGCCATCTTCCAGTTCTATACCCTGTGTCAAGGGTTCAAAATCGGCGATCTGAAAACTCTTGTTCAATCTCACACGATAGGTTTTGCTTATTTTGTAACTGGGATGCATCAGCCGATGAGCGAGACCACCATCATTGGTCAAAAACAACAACCCTTCGGTGTCGATATCCAGACGACCTACAGGAAAGATCCTTTCCCGTGTGCGAACCAGGTCTGTAACGGTTTTACGGCCGCGTTCATCTTTTGCGGTAACCACCGCACCTTTGGGTTTGTTCAGCATAATATATCTATAACGTGTGCCAGGTCTGACCTCTTTACCATCAAGGCGCACTTGATCGCGATCGACATTGACCTGCGTAGCCAGATCAGTAACAATCTCGCCATTTATTCTTACACGCCCATCAAGGATCAATTGTTCTGCAGCACGGCGAGAAGCCACACCACATGAGGCCAAATATTTATTAATTCGCATCAGGGTTCCTGTTCTGAAGCCTTGGATTCCTCTGATCCGGCATCAGCTTGATTCTCTTGAACTTGCTCCTGAGCATCCTCTTTATCCTCGAGTTTCAACAGTTGCTCCTCAGGCAAGTTCTGCAACAGCTTGCCCCCCTCGCCCTCGGCTAAAAGCTCTTCTACTTCTTTGGGACGAGGAAGGTCAGAAATATCATCGATACCAAAGTACTGCAGGAAATCCTTTGTGGTTTGGAACAACAGAGCTCTACCCGGGCCACGATCACGGCCAGCCATATCGATGAGTTTACGTTCGAGCAGAGTTCGAATCACCCCATCAGAGTTAACCCCTCGAATGGCATTGACTTCAACCCGGCTGATCGGCTGTTTAAAAGCAATGATCGCCAGTGTTTCCAGTGCAGCGCGGCTCAATCGTCCGCTTTCTTTACCCGTAAGCATGGATTTTATCCATTGCGAATATTCAGGCTTGGAAGCCAACTGATATCCACCAGCCACTTTTTTGAGAAAGAACGAACGATTTTGAAAAGAATCTCCTAAAACATTGAGCGCCTCCAGGATATCATCCTTTTCGACCTCTTGCACAAGGCTCTGTATCTGTTTTAGGCTAAGCGGAGAATCAGAAGCAAAAATCAAAGCTTCCAATACTCTAACCAGTTCTTGCTTATCCATTCAAATTGACCAGCAATATTTCCTCGAATGCATTATTTTGAATTGGCCGGATTATTCTTCGCTTGGTCATCTCTAAAATAGCGATAAAAGTCACAATCCATACCATTTTAGGGTCCCGTTCATCAAACAACGTGCTGAATTTAATCTCAGACTGCTCTTGTATTTTTTCAGATATAAACGCAATCCGCTCTTCCACCGTAATACTGACTTCTTCGACGCGGTGTACAACAAGTTTTTTATTGCGATTGTGTAAAAGCTTGCGAAAGGCAGCAACAAGATCAAACAGCGAAGCCATAGAATCCTCTTCCTGCGATGCTGTATAGCCATTTTCTTCAAACTTGAAACACCCGCGTCGATAAAGTTGACTGGCATGATCTTCATGTTCAGCCAGATCTTCAGCGACATCTTTGAAGCGTTTATATTCCAACAATCGAGTCACCAATTCCTGCCTCGGATCGAGAATCTCTTCTTCCTCTTCATCGACCTCTGGCCTGGGCAACAACAGCTGCGCTTTTATTCGCATGAGTGTAGCAGCCATAAGAATGAAATCGCTGGCAGACTCGAGATCCAACAATTGGATAATTTCAATATATTCCAGGAATTGTCTTGTAATCAATGAAATCGGAATATCAGTTATGTCGAGTTCATTCTTTTTTATCAAGAACAAAAGAAGGTCCAGAGGACCTTCAAATGCATCCAGTTTGACCTTGTAGAGCATTCTTTTTACCGCATCTATCGGTTCGGTAAACACAATGAAGGCCGTCGTTTAGTAACATACGGCCATTCGTCATTATATCATCAATTTTTCTGCCAGTCACCTTTTAAGACGCATACAGATAAGGTTTCCAGGGCTCTTCATCTTGTCCAATAAAATTACGCAAAAAGAACAGTCGACTGGGGCGTCTCGGATTGCTTATCAATTTCAAATTTGCCTGTTCCAGACTCTTGTCACCCTTGCGATGATTGCATTCAATACAGGCACAAACCAGATTTTCCCAGATCGGAAGAGCACACGTC
>CAYNUX010000138.1:0-8912 GCA_964400115.1 uncultured Cytophagia bacterium | reverse complement strand
ATTATTGTTTTTTTAAATTATTGTTTTTTAATGCCTCGAGTCTGAGTATTTATGTGCTCTTTGTTTACACTCTATTTTTGATGGGCTGTGCGCATTGTTTACACCTTGCATAATTCTTTTGCGAGTGCGTGGATTGCAGGTTAATAAAATCAGTAGGTTAGAGTGTTCTTGCTCTCATGGCATATTTCTTGTAATTACCTTAACAAGTAAAACAATCTTAGGAACTATATAATGCGTAAATATTTTGTTATTGCAATGATTTTGTCGTTCATGATAGTTACCTTTTCATGGGCACAGTATTTTGGCCGTAACAAGGTCCAATATGAAGACTTTGACTTTGAGGTGTTGAATACAGAACATTTTAGTATTTATTATTATGAATCTGAAAAACAAGCCATTCTGGACGCGTCTTTTATGCTGGAACGATGGTTGTCTCGACTGGACAAGGTCTTTGGATATAAACTAAAAGAAACACAGCCGGTTATTCTCTATGCCAACCACGCTGATTTTCAGCAGACCAATGTGATCGGTGGGACAGTCTCACAAGGTGTCGGTGGTGTAACAGAAGGTATGATGCGTCGTATTGTCATTCCCATGACTGGTGTCAGCGCTGAAAACGATCATGTGCTGGGCCACGAATTGGCGCATGCTTACCACTATGATCTCATGAAAAGGCGTGGCGCGGGACGGCAGAATCAGAGAATGCCCCTCTGGGTGATCGAAGGGATGTCGGAATATCTGACCATAGGTCACGAGGCACCCCTGACCGCTATGTGGATGCGCGACGCTGTGCTCAATGAGGATGTACCGACCCTCAAAGAGGCAGGTAATGATCAAGAGTATTTTCCTTACCGTTTCGGACATGCGATATGGGCATATCTGGCGGGCCGTTATGGCGATGAAATTGTCGCTCAACTTTTTGCTAATGCTATCATCAATGGCTGGGATAGTAGTGTAAAAAACATTTTAGGATTCAAACAGGATTCACTCTCTTCACGTTGGCAACAGGCCATACGCCAGAAATTCAGTCCGCAGCTGGAGGGACGGTCAAAGCCTGCAGATGTGGGCAGGCCGGTCGTGACCGGAGAAGACCAGACCAACCTGTCGCCCGCAGTGAGTCCGGATGGAAAATATATGGCACTGATTTCCAATAAGGATCTCTTTACTCTGGATCTGTTTATGATCGATACCGAAACTGGTAAGGTTATTAAAAAGTTAGCGTCCTCCAACACAGATGAACATTTCGATGCCCTGAGATTCATGAATGCGTCTGGATGCTGGTCGCCGGATGCCAAAAAATTTGCATTTGTGGTCTTTAAGAACGGCGATAATGCTGTGGCTATTCTGGATGTGGAATCCGGCCAAGTGGAAACCATAAAAATGACCGAGATGGATGCCATCAAGTATCTTGCATGGGCACCGAATGGCGAAACCCTCGCGATCTCGGGAACCTCGGGTGGAATCGGTAACCTTTTTCTGCTGGACATCTCGAGTGAGCAGGTGAGTCAGCTCACAGATGACAAACACGCGGATATTCAGCCTGCCTGGTCTCCGGATGGTCGCACTCTGGCTGTTGCAACAGACAGAGGCCCGGATACCAACTTCAGGTTGCACACGTTCAGCAAGATGAAGATCGGTTTATATGATGTGGAAAACCGGGAATGGAGAGTTCTCTCTATGGGTGACAAGGTCAAACACATCAATCCGCATTTTTCTCCGGATGGTAAAAGCCTTTATTTCATTGCCGATACCGACGGATTCAGTGATATCTATCGGTACGAGTTTGCAACAGACTCTTTTTTCCGGTTGACCAAAGTCGCAACAGGGATCAGCGGATTGACTGAGCTTTCTCCGGCATTGACTGTTGCAAAAGAATCCGGTCAGATCTTTTTTACGATATTCGATCATCGCAATTACAATATTTATGAATTGCCGGAATCCGGTTTTCAAGGCGAGCCGGTAACCTATGACGAACGCGAATATCTGGCCACTGTTGCGCTTCCGCCTTATACTCAGCAGGCATTGGTGGATCAATATCTGAAAGATCCAACTATCGGAGAGATTCAGGAGAGTCAATGGACACAAAACGATTATAATGCTGACTTGAACCTCTTGTATGTGAGTCAGACATCTATCGGTGTGGCTGTGGATCGATTCGGTACCGGACTGGGTGGCGGTGTTCATATGCTGTTCGGCGATGTTTTGGGCAACCATACTTTACAGGTTGCAGCACAGGTCAATGGGGGATACAAGGACATTGGCGGTCAGGCAACATATCTGAATCAGGATTATCGCGTTGGATGGGGTGGCATTGTGGGTCATATTCCCTACAGGACGGGTCAAGTGTTTACCACCTTTGATACCACTACCGTAAATGGAGATACCACGCTGGTCAGAAATGTGAATCTGGTTCGTCAACGGATCTTTATCGATCAGGCATTGGCAATAGCCGAATATCCGCTATCTCAAAATCGCAGATTCGAGTTGAGTGGTGGCTATCGGCGCATCAGCTATGATTATGAACTTGAGCAGACGACGACGACTCTGGGTGGTTTTTTTCTGGATACCGACACCCGTGATCTGGAATCTCCTGATGCATTGAACTTTTTTCAGGGGAGTGTCGCTTATGTAGGCGATTATTCCTTTATGGGCTTTACCTCGCCTATCGCCGGTAAACGTTATCGGTTTGAAGTCGAACCGACACTGGGTGATTTCAGATACGCTTCTGTTCTGGCCGATTACAGGAAATATTTCAATCTCAGACCCTGGACGTTTGCCTTTCGCATCATGCATTATGGCAGATATGGCCAGGATTCCCAGAATCCGCTACTCGGACCACTCTATCTCGGATATGAGACTTATATTCGCGGATATGATCTGGGTACATTTAATACTTTAAAAGAATGCACCAATTTTTCAGATCCGAGACGATGTCCGGAATATGAACGATTGTTTGGTTCCCGTATGGGCGTTTTCAACGCAGAAATTCGATTACCCATATTTGGCAATGAACAATATGGTGTGCTTAATTTCCCATTTCTGCCTACAGATCTGGTCGCCTTTTTCGATGGGGGTGTTACCTGGACCAAGGATGATATGCCGGAATGGACATTTACGGAAAGCAGTTCGGAACGAATCCCGCTTTTCAGTGCCGGTTTGGCAGCACGTGCCAATTTACTCGGATTTCTGGTGGGACAGGTCTATTATGCTTATCCATTCCAACGACCGGAAAAAGGTCCGCATTTTGGATTCGTTTTTGCCCCCGGTTGGTAAAAAGTTAATTTTAAAAATCATTTAACCAAAGAGGTGAATTTATGTTACGCAGTTTAAAAAACCATATAGCACCATTAGCCGGTGTGATGCTGTCTATATTTATGCTTTCGAGTCCGTTGTTTGCTCAACAAGATCTCGATCCGCAGGATATCACTTATGCCATTGAAGCCGGTGCCAAAGATGTAAAAAATAGGCTCAAGGTTGATAATGGATTGGATTATGAATATCCTTATTCATTCCTGGGCATTGAATGATCCCGAACCCGGATAAGGGAATGGCCATGTGGAGCCTGATGCAGGCTCCATGATGGCTTTTTTTGTTGCGGTCAAAATTCGGTAAAGGAACACGATTATGTTTGCTATGGATTTTTTATTCGCATTCATTACAGCTCTGCTGCTGGCTGCTGTCTTTGCATTTCTCTTTAGACGCACCGGTTCATGGCCTTTTTTGCTTTTTTTTATTATTATCTTTCTGGGGAGCTGGGCCGGAGGCATATGGCTGGCACCCGTACCTGTGGTTACATGGAACATATACGCTTTGCGATTCCTTGTGGTTGGCGTACTCGTTGCTTTGATGTTAAGTTTGTTCATTTTTCCCAGACCGTACAGGATCAGAATGCGACGACCACGGGAATCGGAAACCGGCGATGAGCCGGTGTTAATCCTGAGTATATTTTTTTGGATCCTGATCATTTTACTGATCATAACAATTATTATAAACTATATTTAGATTCGGATACACCCCATGAACAGAATAGATTATTCGAGTGCCGAAGGCATTTTGTTTACCGATCAATACGAGCTGACCATGGCTCAACTCTACTTTGATCAAAATTTGCATGAAAATGAGGCACAGTTTGATTACTTTTTCAGGCATAATTTAAATTACGAAAGCCATCAGGCCGGATTTGCTGTTGCAGCGGGATTGGAATGGCTGATAAAATGGCTCCATCACGTAAATTTTCAGGAAAACGACCTCGAGTTTCTGGCTCAGCAAAAAAGCCGGTCCGGTAATGTACTGTTTTCCAAGGATTTTCTGAACTATTTGCGCAAGAATGGCGATTTTAAATCTCTGACTATAAAAGCCATTCCCGAAGGACGCGTGGTGCACCCCAATGTGCCGTTGGTGATCGTGCAGGGACCTCTGATGATGGCCCAGATTCTGGAAACACGGCTCTTGAATATCATGAATTATCAGACACTCATCGCCACCAAGGCGGCTCGATTGTCTATGGTGGCCAGAGATTCAGCTGTGCTCGAATTTGGTGCCCGACGCGGTGCCGACAAGGGCGCTAACGCCGGGGCACGAGCGGCTCTTATTGGCGGAGCGGATTTTACCTCGAATGCCGGTATCTCACATACGCTGGGCATCCCGCCCAAGGGTACCCATGCACATAGCATGGTGCAAGCCTATTTATCCCTTGGCATGAGCGAACTGGATGCATTTCGGGCCTATGCCGAAACCTATCCCGATGATTGCCTGCTTTTGGTGGATACCATCGATACGCTGAAGAGTGGTGTACCCAATGCCATAAAGGTCTTTGAGGAACTGCGAAAAAACGGCCATACACCCGTGGGCATTCGCCTCGATTCGGGCGATCTGGCATTCCTGGCGATTCAGGCAGAGTGTATGCTGGAAAAAGCAGGCTTTGGCGACGTCAGTATTGTCCTGTCTAACCAATTGGATGAAATGGTGATCTGGCAGATCCAGTCTCAGATTCGTAATGAAGCCGGGGAATATGGCGTGGATCCGGAAAAGCTGATCGGCAAATTGATCTATGGGGTGGGTACTCGCCTGATTACCTCCAAGGGGGCACCGGCGTTGGGAGGCGTTTACAAGCTCGTTGCCCTGAAAAACAATGGCAACTGGCAGCCCGTGATCAAAATTTCGGAAAGCGCTGCAAAAATTCCTATTCCCGGCAGTAAGCACGTCTGGAGACTCTATGATAAAAAGAACCGGGCTGTCGCCGATTTGATAAGCAAGCAAGATGAAGATCCTCAAACGAAAAGCGAGATCGCATTGCAGCATCCTTATGATGCAAAAAAGAAACGAACCCTTAAAAACAATGAACTTGAAAAAATAGAACCTTTATTGCAAACCGTATATAAACAGGGAATGAGTGACTATGATTGGCCGGTTCTATCCCATATAAGAGAACAACGTCAGTCTGATGTGGAACGGCTCTATCCAGGTGTGCGCAGGCTCATCCAGCCGCATCATTATCATGTCTCTCTGACCCCTGGATTGTTCCGAACAAAGGAACATCTCGTAGAACAAGCAAAATCTTCTCAAGGAGGTTAAACTTATGGCTACTCGTATAGCAAACGCCGAATGGCGTGGCAATCTCAAAGAGGGCAAAGGAATCATAAAGACCGAGAGTGGCGCTCTCGATGCCTCATATTCCTTTGGTACACGATTTGAAAATGAGTCGGGCACCAATCCCGATGAACTCATCGGTGCGGCGCATGCTGGCTGTTTTTCAATGGCCTTTGCCAATGAATTGGATCAGGCTGGTCATGCTCCCAAACGGGTTACCACAAAGGCTCAGGTCCAATTGACAAAGCAAGAAAAAGGCTGGAAGATTACCGAGATTCTGCTGCAAACCGAAGCTGATGTACCCGGTATCGATGAAAAAAAATTCACCGATATTGCCAAAGGAGCTAAAGACAATTGTCCGGTCTCCCAGGCTCTCAAGGGCGTCGAGATTAAACTGGAAGCGAAATTGATCTGACAAAAAGGGCACTATTGTTTCACGAAATAGTGACGCAATTTATTGTGTTGAAATTGTGAAGACTCGATACGCTGTTTACAACTGTACTTGTACGCAGAGTGACAGAGAACCCAGAGACTCGCAGAGAAAGGTAATCCAAGAGTGACGATAAATTTCTTGTCGACTAGTCTCTGCGCACCTCAGCGTTCTCCTGACCTCTGCGTTAATTTTTTATCTGAACTGCAAATATTGCAATTCTAAGGAGAAGAGCATGATCAAAAGACGTTCGTTTTTGCAGATGCTGGCTGCCGCTACACCGGCAATGATGCTGCCCTGGCAGGCCTGCGACAGTACTGGCGGCACTGGCAACGCCGCAGACCGGCTCGGTGCTCTTTTGCCACAGCGCCAATTGGGGCGCACCAACATCCCGGTGACCATGCTTGGCGTAGGCGGATTTCATGTGGGATGGACCACAGAGAACAACGCTCAGGCCGTGATCGAGACGGCGCTGGAAGGGGGCGTGCGTTTTTTTGACACGGCAGAATCGTATGCCCGGGGAGAGAGTGAATCGAGATATGGCAAATATCTGACACCGGATTATCGCGATCTCGTCTTTATCATGACAAAAAGCACAGCTCGTGATGCCGAAACCGCACAACGCCATCTGGACGAATCTCTGCAACGGCTCAATACCGATCACATCGATCTCTGGCAGGTACACTCGCTGCAGAATCCTAAAGACGTGGATAATCGCATCAATAACGGCGTGTTGGATGTCTTTATTGAAGCCAAAAAATCGGGCAAGGTCAAATACATCGGATTCACCGGACACAAGAATCCGTATGCTCACCTAAGAATGCTGGAGCAGACCCGATCGTCGGATCTGTTCGATACCTGTCAGATGCCCATCAGTGTGGTCGATACAGCCAGCGAACACAGTTTCACCCGGCTGGTTTTGCCCAAGCTCACCGAGCGTAATATTGCACCCCTGGCCATGAAAACCCTGGCAGATGGACGTTTTTTTGCCAAAAAAGTGCGGCTGGATGATGTCCAGTGGCAGAGCGACAATCCTGTGGTTCCCGATCATGTCACCCTCGAGCAGGCGATCCATTTTCCCTGGTCTATGCCCATCAGCGTGCTCATCACCGGCGCTGAAAATGCCGAGTTCATGAAAGAAAAAATTGAGATGGCCCAATCCTTTGCGGCCCTGGATGAACAGAAACGCCAGGCCCTGCTGGCCAAAGTAGAAGAGCTGGCCCGGGAAGGCAAGGTCGAGTATTATAAGGAGGTTTGAATATCGACTTTTGCAGAGTCCTTACGCGAATGCGAAAGAGCTCGCTGAGAAAAGCATGAACGCAGAGGACGCAAAAAAATCGCAGAGGTCGCAAAGAAAAGATAAACCACCAGCCTGAATGCGCTGGTTTGTATTTTCCATGAATGCTATTCGATGGTGGTGGCAATTTGAAAAGTGGTTACAATATAAAAGTTTTATATGATCTATCGAAATTTATCTTCTCTGCGCTCTCTGTTTTTTTGTCATTGCGCTCTCTGCGTTCCAATTAAAATCTTCCATGAAACCATTCAAATAGAAATTTTGTTTTACCAGCCTGGCTTTAAAAGGCATAAAGCGAGTATTTTCAAAGAAAATAATGTCGCGATTATTTATTATGGACAGCAGTGATATTAAATCGGTTCTCAAGATTTTTTCAGCTTGGTCAAATAATTTATTTTATAGACAAGTGATTATTTTTCACGAATTCAATCGACAGATCGCCACAGGGAGATCAACATGAAACGCCGTGATTTTCTCAAAGCCTCGTTGGCCGGCCAGGCGCTCTTGCTGGGCAGCCGTTGTATCCAATCCGGAGACAAACCTTCCTCGCCGGACCTTGGCAACGAACAGTGGAGTCTGACGCAGATGCGCCAGACCCTGGAACAGGGCGAGATGACCAGTGAAGAATGGACAGAAAAGCTCCTGAGCCGTATACAAGAGATCGATGCTGCAGGACCGGCGCTCAATAGCATCATTGAGCTCAATCCCGAGGCCCTGGATATCGCCCGTGAACGGGATCATGAGCGTCGCACCGGACAGGTATACGGCCCCCTGTACGGCATTCCCATAGTCATCAAAGACAATATCGATACTGCAGACAGCATGAGTACCTCGGCCGGCTCGCTGGCTCTGGCCGCTCACCATGCGCAGGAGGATGCCTTTGTGGTGCAAAAGCTGCGACAGGCAGGTGCCGTATTACTGGCCAAGACCAACCTCAGCGAATGGGCCAACTTTCGTTCGACCCGCTCGACCAGCGGCTGGAGCGGCAGGGGAGGGCAGACACGCAATCCGCATGTGCTGGACCGCAATCCCTGCGGCTCGAGCTCGGGCTCGGGCGTGGCGGTGGCGGCCGGACTCGCGCCGTTGGCCCTGGGCACCGAGACCGACGGCTCGGTGGTGTGCCCGTCCACCATCAATGGCATCGTGGGCATCAAACCGACGCTGGGACTCGTCAGTCGCTCGGGCATCATCCCCATTGCCCACAGCCAGGATACCGCCGGACCCATGGCGCGCACGGTCACCGACGCTGCCCTGTTGCTGGCTGCGATCATGGGAATGGATGTGCGCGATCCGTCCACCCGAGCCATTCCTGCGGAGATGCCTGCCGATTTTATGCCGTTTTTGCAACCCGCGAGCCTCGAGGGCGCGCGCCTGGGTATCGCCCGCAATCTGCTGGGTTTTCATCCCGACGTGGACCGGCTGTTCGAGGAAGCGGTAGAGGTCTTAAAGCAAGCCGGCGCCATAGTCATCGATGAAACGAATATCGAAACCATCGGCGACATTGGCGATCCCGAGTTCGAGGTGCTGTTGTATGAATTCAAGTCTGATCTGAACGCCTACCTCGCCCGTGCCCGCGAGATCACGCCCGGCATCCCG
>CAYNUX010000137.1:0-8965 GCA_964400115.1 uncultured Cytophagia bacterium | reverse complement strand
GCCAGTCATCCACGAGCTGAAGGATCTCCCGGAAACTATTATATCAATTTTCAGGATCCCTCAGGAGCACCAACAGCTGACCCGCTTGTCGTTAACGGCAATGAGTATTTGAAAATCGGCTGGAATGCCTATGATGAAGGGCTGGGATATGGCTGGTTCGGCGACCTGGCACATGTCATGACTACCTATCAATCTGCTGGTCCAAATGAGCTGCAAAAAAGTATCGTTTACGATGACTGGGGCCGCACCAAAGTGTTTGAATTTGATTTGCCGGCCGGAACCTATGATGTTACCGTCTCTGTGGGCTGGCCCAACCGAACTTATTCGCATCACAAAATCGATATCGAGGGAATTTCGTTTATCGACGATGAGGCGACTATTCCCTCAAGTCCCTATATCGTACGCACAAAAGAGGTCACAATTTCCGACAGCAAACTCACCATGGATATGGGGATTTTTGATGAATATACCATGCTCAATTATCTCGACATCGAGGCTGTGCAACCCTCTGTCCTTTTAAACGGTAAAGCATTCTTGCAAGGTGCCTATCTCGGATCGAGCCAGATGCGAACAACGCTCAAAACTCAGGGTGTATTACCGCTAGTATCTCCATACGGAGATGGGGAAAGTATAGCTTCCCAGAATGACATCCCGGCCAATGTTGTGGACTGGATACAGATCCAACTGTTAACCACTGCGTCCGGACCTGTTGTTTCGCAACGTTCCTTTTTTCTCAGAAATGATGGTCAGATAATCGATGTTTTGGGGAATATAGACCTGGAATTTTCTAACACTCTGAGCGATGATTACTATATCGCAATTGTTTATAGAAATCATGTAGCCATTATTAGCGCAGAGGCGGCTTTTCTTTCTGATGCCAGTGCTGTATTGGTCGACTTTACTACTCTACAATCATATCGCAACAAGAGTATTGATTTAGGAGATGGCAGGTTAGGATTGATGGCCGGCGATGCTAATCAGGATGGTTTTGTAACATCTTTGGATTATGTTGAATGGTATAACACTGAAAACAATGCTTCATATCTATATGGTGATGATACCGATTTAAATTTAGATGGTATACTGGATGTGAATGATTATTTGTTGTGGCTGCAAAATGCCAGACAGGGCCTGTAACACTAATATCTATCTATCTATTCGGTTATTATAATCTTTATAGCTTGAAGACGGCTGGTCAATGCTTTGGCAAAATCCTCAAAGATTAACAAAAGTGAATATTTAAATTGTGTTTGGGAGCAAAAACAAAATTTTTACGATTTTTTCAGGGACGTCCACATGGAATAAATAGGTGGAATGTCCCTGAAAAACGATTGTTAAACGGTCTCCCATCTCATTCCCAGTTTACGCGATGCATAGCCGCACTCTTGTATATAATCGCCATAGACCATCATCCAATGCGAATCCCGCACTTTATTGATCAGTTTTTTCCAATCCCCGTGTATTCTGACATCCTGTTGTGAACGGCAGATCTCCAGAAACGGATTGTCGACAACCTCACCTTTCATGCCGACCCATCTTCTGGTGGCATATTCGGGATTGAGAAACGAAACTTGCTGCGAGACGGGAATCTCTACTTTGGGTGCAGCACCATATTCCGATTCATAATGGGTGACAACGCGCATGGGTTCATAACGGTCGCCATCCATACGCCGAGGAGCACTGCAATGGGCACAGGTTACGATGCTGTTATGAGGAAACGTCGAATTGTGCATAAAAATCGGTTTGCCTGAAATATGACGCAATAAAATACCCGGAGGGATGACCACAAAATCGGATTCACAGAATGCGATGAGTCCTTCGTCATTGAGCAGTCCCAGAGTCAGGCAGGCCGTGGTTTCAGACATGGGCATGACCGTGGCCATGCAATCCTTGATGGTAAAAGCTTGGGTATCGTGCTCCTGCATGATATCCTTGAATATGGCATAGAGCAGAAAAGCGTTTTCGACAAAGGCCTTTTCTGTCTCCAGGCGGGTGTGAGGCATGGCGAGAAACTGCGTTGTCCAGGTCTGGGCTTTTTTACGCCATTTGGGGTCATTTTGGGCGCTGGAAATACGTTTGGCGAGATCCTCGTATGAAACATCGATGATTTCCATGCCAAAACGTTCCTGAGCCAGGCGTGGAGCATCCGGACTTCTTTTTCCCCATGCACCGCCCAGGGCAACGATACGCGTGCCGAGCAGATTTTTTACGCCATAGAGTGCCCTGAATCGCCACAAGAGTTCATCCAAATCATCAACGACCGCGTCATCCACATGGACATGGGTGTTTGTCTCCGAGTCGGCATTGATGACATCTGTCTCTAAATAACGGGTACTGAGGGCTTCATACCAGTAATAAACCGGACCCGATCGGTGGCGCACGAATACCACAGTATGGCGATCTGGCGAGAAACAGGCACGCAATAAATGGCCGCCGCCGCGAGCGGCATAGACCAGCACTATATCATGATCGCCCTGATGAATCTGTGCGGCTTGCTCCGGAGTTTTGGCTTTTTTAACGGGTTTAAAATTGATGTCAAACTCTGCCTTTTTGGCAATGCTGTTCAATTCTGCGGTAATACGGTCTATCTCCTTGTCTGCATGGTGATCGCGCTGAATTCCTCCCCAGGATTTGTAGGAACGCTGGGGCTTGGGTTCAGACTCGGTGTACATGAGAACGGGTTGAACGGTCAGGGGTTTGCCGATGGTCAGCAAGGGTTGCGATGGATCCCATTCGGGAACAGTTTTTCCTGCCCAGGCGTTGCCTGCACCGGCCAGACCCATGGCAGCCGTTCCGGCAGCGGCAAGTGAGATAAATTCTCTTCGCGTTGGGTGACATGAGCAACAAGACATAACGACTCCAAAATTTATGTGAATGGTGTACGTTTACCAACAGCTCACTGAATTTGCGGGCTTTTTTTGATCCAGTCCGGTGCAACACGGACATATTTGATCGTACGGCCTTCCGGTACATGATAAGAATAGGTCATATGCAACTGGCCGTCACTGGCCTGAAAAAAGGAAGGGTAGGAAAATCCACCGCTTCCCGGTTTTCCCTTTTCCACATGGCGTTGCCATTTCCATGTTTTGCCCTCGTCATCCGACATGGCCAGGGCCAGAGAATGCCGACCATCCTCTGTGTCATTATAGAGCATGACCCAGGAGCCATCTTGCAGAGAGATCACTTCCAGGCTGGATCCAGGATTGGGAATGTCGCTGGATACCGCCGGTGACCAGGACTCGCCGTTATCCATCGAGGTGCTGACAAGCACTCTTGATTTATCGCCAGAATCGCGCATATAAGAGACAATCGTGCCCTCTTTTTTACGCACCAGCGTGGGCTGAATCGGCGCATAGCCGACCATGGGTTTGCTGGCTTGCCAGGATTGGCCCTGGTCATCGCTGATGGCGGCGAGTCCCATGTTAAATCCGTCAGAATAAAGAGGAAGCAGAATTCTCCCCGATGGCAGCGTAATGGGGTGAATACGCGTCATCCAGCCGGTTTGTCGTTTGACCGGGTCTTGCGCAGCCTGTTCGATCATGCGGGAATAGGGGTGAGCAAACTCTGCCCACATGGGTTCATCGCGATCCAGCTCTTCAAATGCCTGTTTTGTGGTCTCGTAAAATTTTTCCCCTGGTTGCAAGAGAATTACATCCTGCCAATTCCATTTGGGGGCGCCATTGCCGAGATAATTTGTGGATGTGCGGTATTTGAGCACAGAGCTCTGCCAGCGTTCTGCCTGAACAGCGACCCAAAACAGCCAGAGTTTGTCGGTGTTATCGACAAACAGAACCGGATTGCAATCCGGCAGGTTTGGGGTATCTGCCATAAGAAAAGTCGGGCTCCATCGTGCATCCCCTTTTTTTAGCCGTGCGCCCTGAACAAGAACATCATTGGCTGTTCGTTCTCCGGATCCGTAAAACCAGCACGCCAAAAGATCACCGTTGCTCATTTCGACAATGCTGCTGCCGTGTACGTGCTTTTCTTGCAAGGCGAAAATAAACGATTCTTGTTTTTCCTGAGTCCAGACAATAGTGAAAATAAAACAAACACAGAGAAAAATCAGGTTGGTTTTGGTCATCATGGTATGATCCTCAAGCTACACCAATAGGGGTGAATTATAAGGGGGCAAACGATTGCCTTCATGATAAATAATAAAAAGAATAGTGATCATTTGCAAGGAAAAGGATTGAAAAATATCATTTTTTCGGAATCCTGTATATTCAAAAAGGATCTAACTCGGTGCTGTCTTTTTTTTCTCTTGCCTCTCTGCGTTAAGATAAGCTGTGGGGGGTGATCATTCAAAACCCCAACGCAGAGGTAGAGAGGACGCAGAGGAACGCAGAGAGGAGAATAAGCAAAAACCTGGAATGACCGCCTAAAAGGCAAAAGGAAAGATGTTTTTGGGGGCCCGGCCGCAAAAAAGAGGGTTCCGGGCCTATAGGGATTGGTTTGACGTTTATTCCAGTAGAAAAATGTTTCTGTCGGAACACTCTTTTTTCACTTCTTTGGGCCACAAGCTGCATTGCACCTCACCGATATGGGCTTTTCGCAGAAAGAACATAGCCAGTCTCGACTGGCCGATACCCCCGCCCATGCTCAATGGCAGTTCGTCGTTTAGTAATTTTTTATGGAAATAGAGCTCTTTACGGTCTGTTGTGTTGGTCGCTTCCAGCTGCTGTGAAAGCGCGCGTTTGTCCACGCGAATGCCCATAGAAGAAATTTCAAAGGCGCAATTCAGCACCGGATTCCACAAAAGGATATCACCGTTCAGGCCTTGCCGGCCATCGGAATTAAGAGTGATCCAGTCATCATAATCAGGTGCCCGGCTGTCATGCGGTTCGCCGTTGCTGAGCACTGCGCCGATTCCCATGATAAAAACTGCGCCATGACGTTTGGCTGCTTTGCGTTCCCGTTCTTCAACAGAGAGATGAGGGTATCGTTTCAATAAATCTTCGCTGTGGATGAATACAATATTGTCCGGCAAAATGGGTTCGATGCCGAATTGTTCATATACTATGAATTCGGTACGTTTCAAAACTTCATAAATTTTTTGTACGATTTTTTTTAAAAAGCTGACATGGCGTTCCTTTTCCGAAATCACTATCTCCCAATCCCATTGGTCTACATAGAGGGAATGTGTCGCATCCAGGGTTTCGTCCGGACGAATCGCATTCATATCCGTATATAATCCATAGCCATGTGAAATATTCAATTCTGCAAGAGCGAGTCGCTTCCATTTGGCCAGGGAATTCACGACTTCTGCTTCCTGGTTGTTGATACTGGGGACGGCAAAAGACACCTTGCGTTCAATGCCATTGAGATCGTCGTTGATCCCTGTGCCTTTGAAGACAAATAATGGGGCCGTTACTCTGCGCAGCCGCAATTCACTGGAGAGGTTCTGTTCAAAATGATCTTTGACCAGTTTGATCGCCTTTTCATTCTGCAAGATATTGAGCGGGCTCGCGTATCCCTCCGGGTATGTGAATTGATGATTCATCTTGATCTCCGGTTATATTCTTTGTAAAGTTAAATGTCATAAAAGAGATACCAAATAAAGTAAAGAGTATACGGTTTATTTTGTAAAAAATCAAGACTGAATTCCTTTCGCTGATAAAAATAACAACGAATGATCGATTGCCAGGGCATTAATCGCAACGATTCGCTTTCCTTATCAAGAATCCGGTATCCAGTATCAAGCATCCAGTATCCAGCATCAGTGTATATTCTGATTTCGCTGATTTTAGAAAATTTCAATTAACCCTTGCATTTCCCTTTAATATTGAGTATAATATTCAGTCATAAATATGGGAATTAAATAGAGGCGCTTGTTACAAGAGTAAATGCGAGCCAGGCGGGTGGCGCTGTCAGAGCTTGCCTTGAAAGGGTATCAAGCCGAAACCATCGTTCCACCACACAGACGATGGTTGGGCCAGCGGGGAATACTTGCTGGACTGTCACGGAACGAATCCGTGGAGAGCTATTTAATGAATTATAGAACGTTCTATGGTTGATTAAATCCACTCTCATGCGGATTCAGGTCAGCCATTTTTTTTTACCTATTGGAGATTGACCATGCTTCCTGTCCTCGAACAATTGATCAATATTTCCTCTATTACCGGTAATGAACATGAATTGACCGATTTTCTCGATGTTCTTTTACAGCAAATGGGATTCAACGTCACCCGTCAAGATGTGGAATCAGGACGAGCCAACTTGATCGCCACCACGGATCAGACACCGGATGTGATTCTCTGCACTCATACGGATACGGTGGGTCCGTTCAAACCGTTCAACAGCGATGGGGATATCATTTTTGGTCGTGGTGCCTGTGATGCCAAGGGGCAAATCGTGGCCATGATGGAGGCGGCAAATCGGTTGCTCGATCGCAATGTTCACAACATCGGGCTCTTGTTTGTGGTGGGTGAAGAGACCAACTCTATCGGCGCCAAAAAAGCAGCCACGCTCGATCTGGGATGCAAGCATGTCATTCTGGGTGAACCTACAGAAAACAGGCTGGCGATCGGACAAAAAGGTGTCTTTTCGCTAAAGGTTTCCTGTTCCGGTATCGCAGGCCATTCAGCCTATCCGCAACGGGGTGATTCTGCCCTGCATCGTCTCATTGGTCTTCTTGATACCTGGCTGAATACCCGGTGGCCTTCAGATCCTGAATTGGGGGACACCACTGTTAATGTGGGAAAAATGGAAGGCGGTGTCGCTGCCAATGTCATTGCAGATCAGGCCGAAGCCTTGGTCTTTTTTCGGGTTGCAACCTCTTTGAGTGAATTGCAAAAACAGATCCTCGATTCTGTCGATGATAAAACCCGTGTCGATATCATTAGCAAGTCTCCTTTACAAAGACTGGGCAGAATGGAAGGGTTTGAACCCACTGTGGTTGCCTTTGGTTCCGATGCCGCCCATTTGCGACCGCTTGGTCAGGTGTTTATGATGGGACCCGGTTCCATACATCATGCACACCGGGATGAAGAACAGATCCGCATGTCGGAAATAGACCGCGCCTCAGAGCTTTATGTAAAGCTGGTGTCTCGTTTGATAGAATAGATTCTCCTCTGCCGAATAAATCTGTCTGTCAACCGAACAAGGCGCGGATTGTTAAACCACTGAAACCAGAATTGCCTTACGGATTGAGAAACTATGATAGTGATGAAATTCGGCGGATCTTCTCTACAAGACGCCTCATGTATCCAACGAGTCGCTGGACTCGTACGCGACAAACTGCCTGATCAGCCCATGGTCGTGCTCTCTGCCATGGACGATACCACCGATGATCTGAAAGCTTTGGGTGCTGCTGCCAGTCAGAAATTACGATCACAGGCTTTTGATTCTATATTGAAAATTATACTCTATCATCGTCGGATAGTCCTGGAACTGGGACTGAACCTGGATGCCTCAGGCCTGGACATTCTGTTCAAACAGACCGAACAGCACCTCCGTGCTCTGACCGAAACTGTCATCCAGGCCGGACACATGCCTCGTCACATCCTCGATGATCTCTATAGCACCGGTGAATGGTTGTCGATTCACATGATGTCTGCTTACCTTCATACACAAGGTGTAAATTCGAAAATAGTCGATGCCCGCAACGTCATGATTACCGATTCAAATTTTGGCAATGCCAATCCTCAATTTCCTGAAACCCGGTCTCGCATGGAAACAGAACTGGCCAAGCCGATCAGCAGAGGTCAGATCCCTATTATGCAGGGTTTTATCGGCAGTGACGGCTTTGGCCGTACCACGACACTTGGCCGGGGAGGATCGGATTTTAGTGCCACGCTTTCAGGCGCCATTCTTCGGGCTGAGCGCGTAGAGATTTGGTCTGATGTAGACGGCATTCTCACCGCAGATCCTACTATTGTGCCTGGTGCACACCGGATTCGTTACATGACATTCGATGAGGCAGCAGAGCTGGCATATTTTGGAGCCAAAGTCATGCATCCGGCTTCACTTTTGCCCGCCATTGATAGCAATATTCCTATTTTTGTCCTCAATTCCAAGCGTCCTCAGTGCAGTGGTACGGAAATTTCTAATGTCAGACGTCAGGTACATCATCCCACAGTTATCAAATCGATTGCCTATAAAGAAGGAATCACGGTGATCAAAGTTTCCTCCACCCGGATGCTCATGGCACATGGCTTTATGGCCTCCATTTTTGACATTTTCGACCGCTTTAAAACACCGGTGGATCTGGTGTCAACGTCTGAAGTCAGTGTATCCATCACCGTGGATGACACAGAACGGCTGGAGGAAATCCAAAGAGAGTTATCGCGCTTTGCACGTGTCGATGTTTTACAGGACAAGGCGATTGTCTGTTTGGTGGGTGAGACTCTGAGCCAGACTCGGGGTATTTCAGGCAATATCCTGAAAGTGTTGCACGATTTTACGATCTATCAGATTTCACAAGGCGCCTCGGAAATAAATTTTAGTTTTGTTATTGACGAATCTGATATCGTGTCTGTTGTGAATCGGTTGCATCATCAATTTTTTAAGGGAAAACTCGATTCTAATCTATTCGACGTTTGAGGAGAATTATGTCAAAATTAGCAATACTAGGCTACGGCCGCATGGGAAAAATGGTCGAGAAAATTTGTCAGGACCGTGGCAATGAGGTGACTGCGACGTTCGATATCGACACGCCATTGAAATCCTCCGATCAGCTGCAAGGTGCTGAGGCGGTGATTGATTTTTCATTGCCGAATAGCGTCATGCAAAATCTGCAAACCGCGGCCAACCTGAATATCCCGATCATAGAGGGCACAACCGGCTGGCAGAAAGAGATGGAAACCGTGATGGCCATACCAAACCTGACCATGTTATGGAGTCCTAATTTTTCGATCGGTGTCTATTTTTTTCAGCAATTGATCAAGCAGGCATCGCGATTGTTCGGGTCGATAAAAGAAGTGGATGCTTTTCTGCATGAATGGCATCATACCGGCAAAGCCGATAG
>CAYNUX010000136.1:0-8973 GCA_964400115.1 uncultured Cytophagia bacterium | reverse complement strand
GGGTATCCTTGGCCAGGATGCCGTGGTCTTTCAGGGCATTGCAGAACCGGCGCGCGCCGCCGGCCGATTCTTTGAGAACCAGTCCGATCCACAATCCCTTGCCGCGCACAAAGTCGATGTGCGGGCTCTTGATAGCGCGCAGCTTGTTTATAAAATATTCACCCAACTCTGCAGCACGCTGCGGCAATTTTTCCTCTACCAGCACCTTGAGCGCTTCCCGCGCCACGGCGCACCCCAGCGGATTGCCGCCAAAAGTCGAGCCATGCGATCCATGCTCGAATACGCCCAGCACCTCCTGGCGACTCAGCACCGCCGAGACAGGATACATGCCGCCGGACAGGGCCTTGCCGATGGTGATCATATCCGGTTTCACGCCCTCGTGCTCGCAGGCCAGCAGCGTGCCGGTGCGACCCAGTCCGCTCTGAATCTCATCCGCCACAAACAGCACATTTTTGGATTTGCAAATCTCTGCGCAACATTTCAAATAGCCTTCAGGCGGCACCACCACACCGGCTTCGCCCTGGATGGGCTCGACCAAAAAGGCCACGGTATTGCTGGTGATGGCATCGTCCAGGGCTTTGGCATCGCCAAAGGACACCATTTTGAATCCCGGGGTATAGGGACCGTAATTCTTGCGTGCAATCTCGTCATCGGAAAATGAAACCACGGTGGTGGTGCGGCCATGGAAATTGCCGCTGCAGACAATGATCTCGGCCTGGTTTTCGGCCACGCCCTTGACCTTGTATCCCCATTTGCGTGCGGTCTTGATCGCGGTTTCCACCGCTTCGGCGCCGCTGTTCATGGGCAAAATCAAATCGAATCCCAAAAGCTCGCATACCTCTTTGGTGAACAGGGGATAGATATTGTTGCGAAACGCACGGCTGGTCAGGGCCAGTACCGGCGCCTGATCCAGCATGGCTTTGACGATGCGGGGATGGCAGTGGCCCTGATTGACCGCCGAATAGGCGGCCAGGCAGTCCATATATTTCTTGCCATCCACATCCCATACCCAGACCCCTTCTGCCCGTTCGATCACCACATCGAGGGGATGATAATTAGGTGCACCATATTTTTCTTCGATTTCGATCAGTGCCCTGGAATCCATACAGCCTCCGAATCTATGTTAAAGAATGTTGTCCCTGATAAATCCGAGCGAATCTAGCAAAACCGCACTGAAAAAGCAAGCATATCCTGTGCCGCTAAAGATTGTTTTTTCTTGATTATGGTGCATTTTTCTCATACTTTTAAGTTTATTAAATTCTTTGAGCTAAATTTTTCAAGTGCCTCGATTTTTGAGAACCCAAGTCGTTTAGCAGAGACCTGAAATCGAGCGCACTGCGATGATATTCATATGAAAGGAGTATTTCGTGCGAGTCTTGTCCGGTATACAACCCTCTGGTAACCTGCATCTGGGTAACTATTTTGCCATGATGAAACGCATGATCGAATATCAAAAAGATCACGAGCTGTTTTGCTTTGTCGTCAATTATCATGCCCTGACCACTGTCTTTGACGCCGAAAAACTGCGCCGCCAGACCTTTGAGGCGTGCTGCGATTTTCTCGCGTTGGGCATCGATCCTGAAAAATCGATTTTTTATGTCCAGTCGGACCTCCCCGAAGTGACGGAACTGACCTGGATTCTCTCCAATGTCACCCCCATGGGATTGCTGGAGCGGGGTCACAGTTATAAAGATAAAACCGCCCGCGGTATCGCGTCTAACCACGGTTTGTTTGCCTACCCCGTGCTCATGGCGGCCGATATCCTGCTGTATGGCGCCGACCGGGTGCCGGTGGGCAAAGACCAGAAACAGCATCTGGAGATGACCCGCGACATTGCCCTCAAATTCAACCAGACCTATGGCGAAACCTTTGTGGTGCCTGAACCGGACATTCCCGATTCGGTCGCTATGGTTCCGGGCATTGACGGACAAAAAATGTCAAAGTCCTATGGCAATACCATCGATATTTTTAGCTCCAGAGGCGTTCTAAAAAAGGCCGTTATGGTCATCAAGACCGATGCCACGCCCATCGAAGAACCCAAGGATCCGGACACCTGTACGCTGTTCGCCCTCTATTCGCTCTTTCTCGACAAAGACCGGCAAAAAGAGCTGCGCGAGCGCTATCTCGCACCCGGACTCAAATACAGCGATGTCAAAAAAGAGCTGCTGAATACCATCTGGGATACGTTTGCACCCTATCGCGAGAAACGGCAAGAGTATATCAACAATCCCGACCGGGTGCAAAAGATCATGGCCATGGGCGCGGAAAAGGCCCGGGCTGTCGGCTCGGAATACCTGGCGTTGGCGCGCAAGAATGTGGGGCTGAATTATTAACGAGACCCTCCACCGGCGCGGCCAGCTGATGATGCAAGAAACTCTAGTTTCTGGGGAGGTTGTAAAATCCATATCTGGAATGGCCTTTGCAAAGTGATTTTAATTTTGAACCAACCCGATCAAAATTGAAAACCAGATCGTTTCTGCTTGACAAATACTGAATTACATCCTATATTTAGACCCGTAAACGACCTTTTCAAGGAATCTTTATGAGAACATTTTCCATTTCTACTGATATTATTCCTATCGGTGAATTCAAGCAGAAAATATCAAAATGGTTTAAATCCGTTCAAGAAACAGGGCAACCACTGGTCATCACTCAGAATGGAAGACCTGCAGGGGTTTTACTCTCACCGGAAGAGTATGATGAACTTGTCTACCAAAAATCTTTTCTCGATTCCGTGCAAAGAGGAATAAATGATATTGAAAAAGGTAACATCTATACAACCGAACAAGTCCTGCAAAAATTGGTAAAAGACAGACCTAAAGATTGATAAGAGATGAAAATCATTTGGACCCAGGAAGCACTGACAAGGTTAAAAGAGATACAGGATTATATTGGTCAAAATAATCCGGGTCGCGCCAAAACGTTCATCAATATACTCGTCGAAAAGACTAAAGCATTATCCTCTAATCCGGAAATCGGAAGAATTGTTCCGGAAACAGCTCATTCTGACATTAGAGAAATGATATACAAAAATTATCGAATTGTTTATCGTAGAGGAAAAAACCATATCGAGATTCTCACCGTGTTTGAGGGGCACAAGCTCTTTCGTGCTGACGAGTTGAAAAACTAAAAAAGCACACCTGTTTTTCATGGATATCAACAGACGATTATCACTGTCAACCACAACATTTTGACAGAAACGCCTGACACAAATTTTCTCACCAGGGAGGATTAGCAGTGCGAATTTTAATAATGATTATCTTGTCATCGGTTATATTCAATTTATGCCTTGCAGAACCCCGGGCTCTCACCGTCGAGGATCTGTGGGCCATGCAGCGCATGGGTGAGGCCGTGCTGTCGCCGGATGGAGAGCGGCTGGCCTTTACCGTCACCGAATACGACATGGAGAAAAACAGCGGCACCACCCAATTGTGGGTGGTGGACAGCAACGGGGAAACCCTCAAGCAGCTCACCCGCAGCGGCAATAACCACACCCCGCGCTGGAAACCGGATGGCTCGGCCCTCACGTTTTTGTCCGATCGCAACGAAACCACGTCCATCTATAGCCTGTCCATGCAGGGAGGCGAGGCGCAGCCTGTATTCAAATCCCCGGTGGATATCGACAATTTCATCTGGTCCCCGGACGCAAGCCATATCGCGTTCAGCGCCCGGATTTATCCTCAGGCCGAGTCTCTGCAGCAGAGCGCAGAGATGGATAAAGAAAACGACGAAAGCAAAGTTAAAGCCGTGATCACCGACGGCTTGTTGTTCCGCCATTGGAATCACTGGACAGAAGGTAAACGCTCGCATGTGTTTGTCTGCACTGCATCGGGCGAAAATATCAAGGATTTGACGCCAGGCGACACTGATACCCCACCCATCTCTTTAGGCGGCGGACAGGATTTTGTATTCTCGCCCAATGGCGACGAGCTGGTCTTTACGCGCAATATCGATCCCATGGTGGCGATATCCACCAACAACGACCTGTTTGTCACCTCTGTCTATAACGGACAAATCACCAAGCTCACGACCAATCCGGCCAACGACAACCAGCCCCTGTTTTCGGCCGATGGCCGCACGATCTATTACCGCGCCATGGAACGCGCCGGATTCGAAGCCGATCAGCTCGATCTCATGGCCCTGGATCGTGGTACCGGTGTGGCCACCAACCTGACCGAATCGTTTGACCGTTCTGTGGGTGAGGTCATTCTCGGTGAACCGGGTGAAACGCTCTATTTCACCGCTCAGGACCATGGCCGGGTCAAGATCTACCGTCTCGATCTGGAGACACACGCGATCGACGAGGTGGTGGGCGATCATGTCAACAGCAATATCATGTATGATGCCAAAAATGACCGTCTGGTGTTCAAACAGCAGGCTGTAAACCGGCCATATGATTTGTATACAGCCAATCCGCATGGCAAAAACATCCGGGCTGTCACACAATTGAACCGGGAACGCCTGCAGAATATCACCATGAACGAGGTAAAAGAGTTCACATTCAGGTCCTTCGACGGAAAACAAGCACATGGCCTGTTGATCAAACCGCCGTTTTTCGATCCCTCTCAATCCTATCCCATGATCTATCTCATCCATGGCGGGCCCCAGGGTATGTGGAGCGATGATTTTCACTATCGCTGGAATGCCTCGCTGTTCGCCGCGCCCGGTTATGTGGTGGCCATGGTCAACTTTAGAGGCTCTAAAGGATACGGACAAGAGTGGTGCGATGCCGTGAGCAAAAACTGGGGCGGCGGGCCGTACAAAGACCTGATGACCGGACTCGATTATTTGACCGAAACCTATGATTTTATCGACCGCGAGCGCATCGTGGCGGCCGGTGCCAGCTATGGCGGATTCATGATCAACTGGATCGCCACGCATACGGACCGGTTCAAGGCCCTGATCTGCCATGCCGGCGTGTTCGATCAGGTGAGCATGTACGGGGCCACCGAGGAACTGTGGTTTCCGGAATGGGAATTCAACGGAACTCCATACGAGGATCCCGAGTTATACATAAAGTGGTCGCCGTCGACCCATGCGGAGAATCTGGCAACATACAAAACACCGACCCTGGTGGTTCACGGCCAGCACGATTACCGGGTACCGGTTACCCAGGGTTTTCAAATGTTCACGGCCCTGCAGCGCCAGGGTGTCCCGTCGCGGCTGATCTATTTCCCGGACGAATATCACTTTGTCACCAAACCGCAAAACGCACGGTTGTGGTGGAACGAGATATTCAACTGGTATACAAAATGGTTACTCCCATAGATGCAGTAAGTGTAATTGATTGTAATTTATGCTTACAGCGAGGGCTTTATTCAGGCGATGTCAAGTCCTCATGCTTTTCTACCTTGTTATTCAACGCAGAGGTACCGAGGGCGCAAAGTAGCGCCGAGAGGAGAAAAAAACCGGAATGCCACCTTTGGCCCCAAGTTTTATTTTTCTCTGCGTTGCTCGGCGTTCTCTTGTTTCTCTGCGTTAAAAGACAGACCGTGGCAATCTTGATCGTTCGAAATCCCAGCATAGAACACAGACCTCAGGAAGGCTGGTTCATGTGAGGGACGAACATTTACAGGAATTTATAATGCGTTATATCATATCACTATTTTTGTTCTTTGCCGCATTTACAACGCTGAATTGCGATAATCCTTTTAAAGAAGACAAAAAGAAAGAGGAAATCCGGATTCTGCTGGACGAATATCTGTCCGAGACCGGCCGTTATATCATGTTTTGGGACGGCAAGGACAAGAATGGGAAATTCGTGAGTCCGGGCAAATACATCTATTTGCTGGAATGGAGGGGCAATCAGGACCAGGCGTTTGTCAACGTCGAGACCGGTGGCAAGCTGGAAGAGAACAACGAAGGCCATTTTCAACCGGGCACCTGGATGTACACCGAATTGCAGGCCGCTTATCCCGACCCGTTCAAAGTACGCGCCGGCACCAATATTCCGTTTTTGCTCTCAGGGCCGGTCCATGTAAAGATTACGATATTCAAGGACTAGGCCTGTTCATTCTGTTTTGCGACTCTTGCCTGCCGAACTCTATTATTCTCAAAACTAGGGTTCGGCATGTCTCTTTTGAACAAAATCCACCACTCCGCGGGCAATCGCCTCTGCCAATTGGTCATCAAATCCCGATTGTAACAATCGCATTTCATCGCCCGGATGGGATAGAAAGGCGCATTCTATCAGAACCGAAACCATGTCAGTCGGTCGCAGGACGTAAAAGGAATTTTGAATACGGCCATAAGGTGACATGCCCAGCTGTACGAGGTGGGGATAGATGGCCCAGGCCAGAGACTTTGCAAAAGGCTGATAAAAAAACACGCCGGCGCCTCTGGCTGCCAGCGGATTGCCTGCCGCACCCACAGAATTGTTGTGAATGCTGAGAAAAAGATGAGTCTTGTGTTGTCTGGCCATGGCCACCCTGTCGGCCAGTTCCAGATCTTGATCTGCTGTACGCGTCATGACGACAGAGGCACCCGACTGTTGCAGACGTGATTGCAGCTGGCGGGCAATATCGAGATTGATCTGCTTTTCCGGGATGCCCATAGCTCCCATGGCTCCCTCTTGTGCTCCACCATGCCCGGCGTCGACCGCGATGATCAAGCCATTGAGAGGAGCCTCAGACGATCCCATAAAGGGCGAACGGCGAATATGGATTTCCAGCCGGTCGTTCCGGTATTCGATTTTATATCCCCATGACGGCGGGTACCGCATCTCCAGTTCGAGTCGCAATCGTCTGTCATTGAGCTGACGCCAGCGAATATGTTCGATATCGACATCGCGGTTGGGATAAGTGATCCATTCTCCTTGCCGGATCGCTCCGAACAGATCGATTTCGATCCAGCGGTCTCTTTGCCAGCTCAGCCAGGGAAGAGGTTCGCTGATCGGATACTGAAGAATCAACCATTCGTCACTCTGGCGAATCAGCGGAGGGCCGAGATGAGCGGGACGGTCGCTATCACGCTTGCGGATATATCGAAAATGCTTTTGATGGATAAAGCCAAACGTGTTATTATCCAGATAAACCCGATAATACTTTCCAAAGCGGCCATTGATTTCGAGCAGGATGCCCGGTTCCAATCGGGTCAGGGGGTCACCGCTGCGCCAGTCATTCAAAAGCGTGCACTCGTCGATCACGCGTCCCACCAATCGATCTCCCGGCCTTGTCACGGTTATCAAACCGGGGGCAGTGGCGGTATGAATCACCCCATCTTTACCGCGAAATGTATAGTCAATGCGAAAAGTGCCCGGTTTCCAATCGTTGTCGATGGATAACAGGTTGCGATAGGTTTGAATTGAGTGGTGTTTCCCGGGAATCAGTTTCCCCGACACTCGCTTCGATTTTATTGAATAGGCGGCCCTGCCTTGAGGACTGGCAGTCAGAAGCAACTCGAGTTCATCGCCGGGTTGCACCCAAACGTGTTGTGCAGGTTCGATACGGGGTGTATCGATTCTCGAGGGAACGGGTTCAAGTGGGGGAGAATCATAAGGACGATAGATCGATACGGTATCAGAGACCGAGAGTTTTTCAAGGGACGCTGAAAAAACCAAACGATTCCATCCTTCATTTAAATCGGTACGTCCGACAAACGCCCCATTGGAATAGACATAGGTCGAGCGGCCCTGGACCCTCATTTGGGCGCCGGGACGCGTATGTCCGGCAAAGCGCACCCGATCGAAGGCAATCGTGTCGCCTGAGACAGGAAAGGTAACTGTTACAAGAGGTCGGCCATTTGCGGAACAAATGTTGATCAATACGCAGAGCAGAATCAAGACATTTTTCATTTTTCTCAGATGTGTCGATATAAAATCCAAAGCTGTAATCACCTCGACCGTGCGGTTAGAGAACAATATTAACTGGAAGAAATTCAAGGTATTTATTTCAAAATAGAATTCCAAGTCAAAACGAAAAAGCAGGAAAACAATAATCCAATCGATGGATTGTAAAAAGAGGATTTATTTTTTACGACAATGGCAGGCAGCCAAGGCAGGGTAAGTTCACAAGGATTATGGATCGCTTTAAACAGGACGAACGATACAGATCCACTCGAAATGGATTTTCAAAGTCAGGGTGATGGGATGGGATATTTTGAATAATCGTAAAGACTAGACTTTTTGAGCCACGAATATCATCAGCCCGCTAACATAATCATAGGGTTCCCCCTGAAAGCCGCCATAGACTCGCAGGCAACTGAATCCTGTGGAATGCAGCAAAAGTTCAACTTCAGAGCGTAAAAGGTATCGATACGTATACCGGGCTTTACCAATCACAGTTTCGTCGTTGGAATGCCGATATTGATTTTGAATGCTCAATTGCTGGACAACAGGATCGTGCCGAACGGAGGAATGGCAAACAACAGAATTGTCCAGCGAAAACGTTTCGGTCCATTCTGTTTTGGCCAAGATATGATGTATGGGCACGAAAAGATCAAATACGACAAATCCATCTGGCTGCAGATTGTCATAAATTGAACAAAGGGTGTCAAGCTGATCTTGTTGAGAAAGATTATGGGCAAAGGTTCGGAAAGGTAAAATACAGAGAGGAACAGGCCCGGACAAGTCAAAATCCCGCATATCTGCGTGCACTGTATGTATATTGAGATTTTGGTCTTTGATTTTCGACCTCAATCTCTTGAGCATGGGGCCGGAAGAGTCGAGAGCAATGACCTCGTATCCGGCATTTGCGAGCTCATTCGAGATACGGCCAGTACCGGCACCCAGTTCAAGCACCGGATCCCCATAATGACTCGCAACATCGAGATAAAAATCGACATCCTCTTTCTTGTCGCCATATTCCAGATCATAGAACAGGGCAAAATCATCATACATGGCGGGTTTTATAACATCAAGCTCACAAAACTCGAGTAAAAAAAACCGCTATCCTGCATGGGATAGCGGCTCGATCCGAATCGGGATCGAATTAAACTTCCATAATATCTTTTTCTTTATTTTCGAGAATCTCGTCT
>CAYNUX010000135.1:0-9020 GCA_964400115.1 uncultured Cytophagia bacterium | reverse complement strand
CATTGGTGTGTTGATCGGTGCCCGCTTTTTATACTATTATTTTACGACCGGCGGAGCCGGACATATTCAGTCTCTTATCCTGGCGGCTGTACTCATTATTATCGGATTTCAGGTCGTTGTCATGGGCTTGCTAGCTGATCTGATAGGCTTTAACCGTCAGCTTGTTGAAAATATTTTATATCGCATCCGCAAAATAGAATCGAAACGCTAATATGAAAATTTTATATGTTGCCGGCAGAGAATTAAACTATTCCCGCACGCGAAATGTCTACTATGCATTGAAAAATCAAGGGTTTAACGTAATAGGTTGCTTTCCGCCGGACAGAGCGTTTAAACACTATCCCAGGCTGATCTTTCGTGCGATCTGGAGGGCCCGCTCATGTGATGTCGTGATCGTGGGATTCTATGGCCAGCTCTTGCTCCCCTGGATCAAGCTGTTCACCACAAAACCTATTTTATTCGATATGTACATCGCCACCCTGGATACCATGGTATCTGATCGCGGCAAAGCTAAACCCGATTCTCTCAAAGCCAGGATTTACAAGTTTAGCGATAAATTGGCATGTATGCTCTCGCGATTAATTGTCCTCGAGACCCGTGATCATATCGATGACTTTGCAAAAAAGTTTAGGATCGAAAAGCAAAAATTTCGCAGGATTTTTTTGGCTGTGGACGACCGGATTATCTATCCCCGAACCGATTCCCAAAATCCAGACACCTTTCGGGTTCACTTTCATGGCGAGTTCGCTCCTTTTCACGGAGTCGACACGATTATCCGAGCAGCTCATTTGCTCGAACATGAGAATATCAAATTCCAAATTGTCGGAAGAGGAATCACTTATGACAAAGATCGTAATTTGGCCCGCGTCCTCGGTTGTCAAAATATACGATTCGTTGACCCGGTTCCATATGAACAGCTCGCCGATCTGATCGCCGAGGCTGACCTCTGTCTCGGTATTTTTGGCAATAACGACCGAATGCTCAGAGTGACCACCAATAAAGTCATAGAGTCTATTGCTATGGCCAAACCCCTTATTACGGGGCGAAATCAACCTGTCCAGGAATTACTGACCCATGGTGTGAGTGCTTTTCTGGTCGAACGGGGCAATCCTCAGGCACTGGCAGATGCTATTGTCACTCTGAAACAGAGTCCGGAATGGCGTAAACGCATGGCTGAGGAGGGCTATAAAGTGGCTATGCAGCATTGCACTCTCGAACAACTGGGACGATCCTTTGCGACGGTTTTGTATGAAATAAAAGGGTCTTATTCACCAAAGCAAACACAGATAAATCAGGAACTGCAGTATGACTGAGTCACTCGAGGGAAAACAGGTTCTTATTACAGGGGGATTGGGTTTTATTGGTAGCAATTTGGCACATCGATTGGTTCGGGAAAAAGCCCATGTTACGATTTTTGATGCCATGCTGGACCCATATGGCTGGAATAGGGCCAATGTGAAAGGAATCGCGGATCAGATAAATATGATCAAGGGAGATGTCAGAGACCGCGCCGCTTTAAAAAACGCACTTTTAAATATAGATGTGGTTTATCATCTTGCTGCACAGGTCGGTCGTGAGATTTCCATGAAAGATCCCTATCTCGACACCGAGATCAATTGCACAGGTACGTTGAATCTAATGCAAATCTGTGCGGAAATGCGCTATCCTCCTCGGGTGGTTTATGCCGGGAGCCGTGGACAGATCGGGGAACCGGTCTATTTGCCTGTAGACGAGGATCATCCTACCCTGCCCACTGATGTCTATGGTATTAATAAACTGGCGGCAGAAAAATATATTCTTTTGTACGGTCATGTTTATGGCTTTCCCACCGTGTCGCTGCGCCTGAACAATGCTTATGGCCCGCGTTGTCAGATGCAACACGGATTCTATGGTATTCTCAACTGGTTCATAAAAAATGCGATGCAGGATAAACCCATCACTGTTTATGGTGATGGAATGCAAACCCGTGATTATGTTTATATCGATGATATTGTCGAGGCCTTTTATCTTGCGGGTATCAATCGTCGTACAGATCAGCAGATCTATTTTATCGGGTCCGGAAACGAAACGCTCTTTCTGGATATGGTAAAACAGGTTATAAAATCAGTTGGAAAGGGTGAAATTGTACATGTGCCGTTCCCGCCACAACGGGAAAGTATAGATATTCGCAAATTCGTGGTCACTATCGAAAAGTTTTATCAACATACGGGGTGGTTGCCCAGAGTCGATCTGGAATCCGGTGTTGAAAAGACAGTAGAATTTTATCACCAATTTTATACGGATTACATACGGGATTAAGGATAGGGAATGAACGAGGAAACTGACATCCGGGAAGAACTGCATTCGGAAGCCGAATCATCCAACGCCATCGCTTTTGTTTTGAACTATTTTCCCATTCTTTCAGAGACATTTATCGTCAAAGAGATCATTCAGCTAAAATCGCGCGGTCTCTCAATTCATACATTTTCATTATTTGAACCTCGACCGGATCAAGAGAACCAGCAGGTGGAGGAGCACAAAAAGGACGTATTTTATCTGATACCCTCTGTCGGCCCCTTTGCGTTGTTTTTTTCGCATATTCTGTATGCTGTCAAGTTTCCTGCCCGTTATTGGAAGACTCTATTTTGGTCACTCAAAAAGCGTGAAAAAAATCATTCATTGTTCAGAGCCTTTTTTCGGTTATTATTCCGAAACGAGTTGCCTAAAAATGATCGACAGGATCTTTTGCTGCATTTTATTCTTGCCGTCCCACTGGCCCGTGCCATGCAGTCTCGCTCTTTTGCCTTGATACATGCTCATTTTATGGATGCGGCCACAAGCTTTGCCATGCTGGCGAGTCGATTGCTCGAGTTACCGCTCATGCCTATGATATTTTTGTACCTCAGGAAAACGCTCGAACAAAGCTGGAATCGGCCAGTTCGATGGTGACATGTACCCATTATAATAAACAATTTATCGCTGATCACTATCCGGAAATCGATCTGGACAAGATTCGGGTCATTTATCACGGCATCGATCTGGAAAAATTCAATCCCCCCAAACGCCGCGTTCTTTCTGATCCTCCTGTGATTCTCTCTGTGGGAAGACTGGTTCCCAAAAAAGGCTTCCAGGTGTTGCTCAGGGCATGCAAAATTCTGGTGGAGCGTAAGGTCGAATTTGTGTGCCGGATTATAGGCGAAGGCCCGGAACGCCCCCGATTGGAAATGTATATAAAACTGAATAATCTGGTGGATAGAGTAAAGCTGGTCGGAGCTGTGGCGCCGGATCAGATGGTTCAGGAATATCAAAAGAGTACCCTGTTCGCTTTGCCTTGCGTAGAAGAGGAGAATGGTAATCGCGACGGTATTCCCAATGTCCTGGCAGAAGCCATGGCAATGTCATTACCCGTCATTTCCAGCAAAATTTCCGGTATCCCGGAATTGATCGAGAATGGAAAGCAAGGAGTTTTACTCGAAGCGGGTTCTGTACCCGAACTGGCAGATACCCTTGCCGATCTGCTCGATTCTCCCAAGAAACGCCGGGAAATGGGACGACAAGGTCGCGATCGGGTTGAGACTATATTTGATTCAAAACGCTGCCTGGATGAATTAGACGACTGGTTTCGGGAACAACTCTTGTAAAGGAGTTATATGAGATCCCTGATCATAAATGCTGACGATATGGGAGCCAGCCAGGGTATCAATCAGGGGATTATCAGTGCCTTTGAGCACGGCGCCCTGTTTTCTACATCTCTTGTTGTCAATTTGTGCGCATTCCAGTCCGCTTGTTTGTATTTATTACAAAATCAGGATCTGCATTCAGGCCTGCATCTCAATCTAACGACCGGCAGACCTGTATCAAACCCTGAAAACGTTCGCTCTTTGATAAATCGCGATGGCCAATTCCTGGGGCCATGGAAGCTCGTGAAACGGCTTTATAGAGGACGGATAAAGCCCGGCCATGTATGGCGTGAAATGAATGCACAGATGGAAAAAGCCCTGCAAGTCGGTTTGCATATCAGGCACGTGGACAGTCATCATCACGTTCACGTTCTGGCCCCTCTAAGAAAAATGGTAAATCGCCTGGCAAAAGAATTTTCCGTAACCAGAGTTCGTCAACTCTCCTGGCCAAAATGCGTTCGGTCAGGAGGTTGTTCTCGCAAAGCATACTTACAGCAGGCCACCCTGGCTCTGATGGCCAGCAAAGATCGTGCTTTAAATCATCCGTTTTATGGTTTTGAATTTGCTCTGGCAAAAGATAAAAAAGAGATCGCCCGCAGCATTCTGATGTCATGTCAGGGCAGAGGCGAGTGGATGTGCCATCCGGCATTGTTTATTGACAAAGATATGCACAGGATCAGTCATTATATAACAGACAGGATAACAGAGCATGATGTGCTTACAGAACCTGAAATTCTGGCATTGATCGCCCAGGGTTCTGCTCATCCGCGTCATTAAAGATTAAAATGAACAGAAAATCATTCGAGTCGTCATGGAGTGGTATCAACACTATAAAAACAAACGGGTACTGGTGACCGGTCATACAGGCTTTAAAGGATCGTGGCTTGCACTATGGCTTTTAGAGCTTGGAGCACATGTCTCTGGCGTGGCCTTGCCGCCTCTTAGTGAGGCAGATAATTTTGTTGTCACTGGTTTAGAGTCCAAACTGGATCACCACATCCTTGATATTCGTGACTATGAAAAACTCAAGGCCTTGTTTGATCGCGTTCGCCCTGAAATTGTTTTTCATTTGGCCGCACAGCCTCTGGTACGTGAATCCTATAACGATCCCAAAGCAACTTTTGACATTAATATCGGTGGAACCGTCAACGTCCTGGAATGCTGCAGACAGACGGATTCGGTGCGTTCAATCATCAATGTCACCAGTGACAAATGTTACGAGAACAGCGAGTGGGTATGGGGGTACAGGGAAAATGATCGAGTGGGAGGGCATGACCCCTATAGTTCCAGTAAAGGGTGTAGCGAACTGGTGTCAGACGCTTTTAGACGCTCGTTTTTCTCTCAAGATCTTTCATGCAAAGCACTGGCTACCGTCAGAGCCGGTAATGTCATTGGCGGGGGCGATTGGCAAAAAGACCGGATTATTCCGGATTGCCTGAGAGCCATTATGGCAAATCAACCGATAACGGTGCGAAATCCTCTGGCCGTCAGGCCCTGGCAACATGTGCTGGAACCATTATCCGGTTATCTGTTGCTTGCCGAAAAGCTGTGCACAGACCCGGAAAAATTCAGTGGTGCATGGAATTTTGGGCCTCCTGCAGAATCGATATTACCCGTAAAAGAGATCGTATCAAAACTGACGCAGCGATTCGAGAGAGCCGATTGGCTGGATGTGCACGATGCCAGTCAACCACATGAGGCCAGACTTCTCGCCCTGGATATCAGTAAGGCCAGACATGGCCTGAGGTGGCTGCCAACGATGAATATCGATCAAGCACTCGATTTTATTGTACAGTGGCAGAATGCTTATCTAAACAAACAAGATATGCTAAACTTGTGCCTGACGCAGATACGGACTTTTTCAAGAATTGCAAGACAAGCTTATGAGGATATAACATGAAGACCATTATTCTTTGTGGTGGACAGGGAACCCGGCTAAAAGAAGAAACCGAATTCAAGCCAAAACCCATGGTCGAAATAGGGGGGAAACCCATACTGTGGCATATTATGAAAACCTATAGTCATTATGGATTCAAAGATTTTATTTTGGCACTCGGTTTTCAGGGCAATGTCATTCGGGATTATTTTTTGAATTATGAATTTTATAATAATGATTTTACACTGAAACTGGGGGATCATCGCAATTGCAAGATTCATGGTAATTCCGACGAAGCCCACTGGACCATAACTCTGGCCGAAACAGGCCTGAATTCTATGACGGGATTCCGCATCAAATTGTTGGAAAAATATATCGATCAGGATGATGTGTTTATGGTGACGTATGGGGATGGTGTCGCCGATATCAATCTGGCTGATTTGCTCGCATTCCACAAGCAGCACGGCAAATTGGGTACTTTGACCGGCGTCAATCCCCCCAGCCGTTGGGGTGAGTTGGTTATTGAACAGCAGGCAGTGAGAAAATTCGAAGAAAAAGGCGCTGTGGTGGGAAGACCCGGCTATATCAATGGTGGCTTTTTTATCTTTAATCGCGAGTTTTTCGATTACCTCGATAATGATCCGAGCTGCGTTCTGGAAAAATCTCCCCTCGAAAAATTGGCTGCCGCTGGAGAACTCATGGTTTATCAACACCCTGGATTCTGGCAGTGCATGGATACCTATCGGGATTATTTACTGCTCAATGAGTTTTGGTCAAGAGATAATGTACCCTGGGCCAAAGCCTGGATGCAAGTATTGAAATAAGGAGCCATTTATGGAAACAGCTTTTGCTGAGCAAATACGCACAACCTTTGAACAGTACAAATGCCTAAAATTGCAGCACGAATTATGCTGTATTCCTGTTTATGATACAAAAAATCATCTGATCGCCTGGCTCAAACCCGTAACCTTTCACTGGCAGGAAACAAATCCGGAATTTGCCGAATTATTCAGCCGGTGGCGGCAAGAAAATCCCATTGGCTTTGCCAATAGTTTCAAGATCACACCAGAGAGAACAGCATACTGGTTGGATAACCTGGTGTTGCGCCGGGATGACCGGATTCTTTTTGTTATAAACGATTTAAAGGGTAAATCCATCGGCCATCTGGGATTGTCTTCCTTTGATTTCGAACGACGCAATGCCGAGATCGATAATGTGGTACGCGGCTTGAAATCCGTGGTACCCGGCCTTATGCAATTTGCAACCTGGTCGCTCGCAGCATGGGCTCTTAAAAGGCTGCAGCTCGATTCGATTTCTTTGCGGGTATTGTCCGATAATGACCATGCAATCCATTTTTATGAACGATGTGGGTTTGATGAGACTGACCGGGTTCCTCTGTATAAGGTCGAGACTGAGGATGAGCTCAAATGGGTGGACAAGCAACCCTTTCCCGATGCAGATATTGGTCGTTATTATGTTGTCATGAAGTTTAATCCTTTGGTTTTGCAAGATCACTATAATCACTGGAGCGTATAGTATGTGGCCCCATATGATTCTGACGGCAGGGCCGTCGATTACTGAAAAAGAGATAAGTTATGTCAACGATGCCGTTACCCATGGCTGGAATGAACGTTGGAGCGAGTATATTGTAAAATTCGAGAAAACCTTTGCAGATTTTATCGGTGTCAGGCATGCCATGTCTACTTCATCATGTACAGGTGCACTTCATTTAGCCATGTCAGCCTGCGGGATCGGGAAAGGTGATGAGGTCATTGTTCCCGATCAGACCTGGGTTGCATCAGTCAGTGTCGTACGATATGTCGATGCCACACCCGTTTTGGTCGATGTGGAACCCGAGTCCTGGACCATCGATCCGGAAAAAGTGAGAAAGGCCATCACTGCCAGAACCCGGGCCATTATCCCGGTTCATCTTTATGGTCGCCCGGCCAACCTGTCAGCCATTAAAGAGATTGCCGATGAACATGGCCTGCTGGTCATCGAAGATGCAGCCCCTGCAATCGGAGCGCTGCACAAAGGAGTTAAAGCCGGTAAGTGGGGAAACCTGGCCGGATTTAGTTTCCAAGGCGCCAAATTGTTGGTCACCGGCGAAGGCGGAATGCTGGTCACTGATGACGATGACCTGTTTGCACAGGCCCGGCACTTTGCTGAGCATGGTCGAGTGGCTACAGGATTTGAAATAAACGATATCGGGTTCAAGTATAAAATGTCCAATATCCAGGCAGCCCTGGGATTGGGTCAGCTGGAACGCATCGATGAACTGATCGCTAAAAAAGAGACCATTTTTGACTGGTATTTGCAGAGACTCGGTGCTGTCGAGGGCTTGTCATTGAATAAACCGAACGACGATGAAACAAAATCTATATACTGGATGAGCTCTATTATCCTGGATCGTGATTTCGGGATTTCCCGTGATCAACTTCAGGCAGAATTGAAAGCAGTAAATGTCGATACCCGGCCATTTTTTCCGGCAGTGAGCAGTTTTCCCATGTTTCAGGATGCAGATACACCTGTGGCCCATCATCTGGCAGAGAATGGGTTCAACCTGCCCAGCGGCCACGCCCGAACCGAAGAGGAAGTCGATTATATCTGTCAACAAATTAAACGTTTGCTCAAGGTAACGTAATGGTTAAACAGACCCAAACAGTGGCAGAACTAAAATCATTGGCCCGCGACATTCGCAAATTGGCGCTGGGAATGGTCTATCGTGCGCGTGCATCTCATATCGGGGGTGCACTCTCTATGGCAGATCTGCTGGCAGTACTGTATGGAAGCTATCTCGATCATAATCCCGGTAACCCCTTTGATCCGGAGCGTGATCGATTTTTGCTCTCAAAGGGGCATGCCTGTACAACGCTTTATGCCGCTCTGGCACTTGTCGGCTATTTTGATCGCTCGTTCCTGGCCACCTATGGACAGAACAATACGCCGCTCATGTCTCATGCCAGCACGGCAGTACCCGGGGTAGAGTGGTCTACCGGTTCTTTGGGACACGCCCTGCCCGTAGCCACTGGAATCGCTCTTGCCGGACAGCGTCAGAAACGATCGTATAAAACTGTGGTGATATTGAGCGACGGGGAGTTGGACGAAGGGTCGAACTGGGAAGCATTATTGCTCGCGCCGCAGCTGAAACTGGGGCGTCTGATTGTGCTGGTCGATTATAACAAAATTCAATCTCTGGGCAGTGTCAGGGAGGTCATCGACCTGGAACCTTTGAAGGAAAAATTCGAGCAGTTTGGCTGGCAGACCTTCCGAATCAATGGCCATGACCTGGAAACCATTCAATCTCAACTCTTTTCTTTGGATCTCGATAACTCTGTACCTAAATTACTGCTTGCCGATACCATAAAGGGAAAAGGTGTGAGCTATATGGAAAACCAGCTGGCCTGGCACTACCGCTCGCCATCCAAAGAACAGTTTGAACAAGCAATTGACGAGTTAGAGAATTCATTATGAGAAATGCATTT
>CAYNUX010000134.1:0-9109 GCA_964400115.1 uncultured Cytophagia bacterium | reverse complement strand
GGGATATCATTTCCGATTTGTCTGCACAATTGGTCGGAGGGTTGGGGTTCAGCGCAAGTGGAAATATTGGTGATGAGTTTGCTGTTTTTGAACCTACGCATGGGTCTGCTCCAAAATATGCAGGTCTTTATAAATCCAATCCCATGGCGATGCTCATTACGACCAAGCTGATGCTGGATTATTTGGGAGAGACTGATCGCGCACAAAAATTAGAGTCTGCGATTCAGGCGGTAATATCTTCCGGAAAATTGCGTACCTATGATATGGGGGGATCCTCCACAACCCTGCAAGTCGCTCATGGTGTACGGGGTCTACTCTAAGCGAAACTTGTTGGTGTTTAAAAAGTTATATTTAAGAGTGTTTTGCCACCTCAGGCTAAAGTATGCAACATCGTACGGTCAAAAAAAGGCCTAATTCGTTATTATATATCTCTACTTAGGATTTGCTTATGTCAAAACTGGATTGGAAAAAAATAACAATCATTTTTGCTGTAATGGTCTTGGCCAACCTTTCTTTAAATAAATTGGGTAACAAGGAAAGCTTTTCACAAGATAATGTTCGTTCTCAATTAGACAGATTTGTTGAAGTCTTTACTTATGTAAAACGATTTTATGTGGAACCTGTTGAGAGTGAAAAACTGGTAACCGGTGCTATTGAAGGACTCTTGTCGGAACTCGATCCCCATTCTGTATATATCCCCAAAAAGAATTTGGAAAAGGTTACCGAGGAATTTGAAGGATATTTTGAGGGAATCGGTATCGAGTTTGTGGTTCACAACAAGATTCTCACTGTGGTCTCACCTATTGTTGGGGGGCCTTCCGAGGCGGTCGGCCTTTTGCCCGGTGATCAGATTATCAGAATCGAAGGCGAGTCCACGTATGGTATTGATGAGTCCGATGTTGTGAAAAAGCTGCGGGGACCCAAAGGGAGTGTGGTAAATGTAACCATTCGGCGACCTGGTTTGTCAGATCCTTTCAAAGTGGCTATTACCCGTGACAGGATCCCTATTTATTCGGTTATTGCCTCGTTTATGATGGAGGATAACAAAACAGGATACGTTTATCTGGGTCGTTTTGCCAAAACCACTTCAGATGAATTACAAAAGGCGTTACAACAGCTCAAAGCAGAGGGCATGGAAAATTTGATTCTCGATTTACGTTCTAACTCTGGCGGATTACTGGATCAGGCCATAGCCGTGGCTGATAAATTTGTCCATGGAGGTCAAAAGCTTGTCTATACCCAGGGCCGTTTGCGCGGAACAGATGAAGACTTTTTTTCCACCAATCAAGATCCTTATCAGGATTTTCCTCTTATTGTCATGATCAATCATGGATCTGCCAGTGCTTCAGAGATTGTGGCTGGAGCTGTTCAAGACCTTGATCGCGGGCTAGTCGTAGGACAAACGAGTTTTGGAAAAGGCCTGGTTCAGAACCAGATTCCTCTCAAAGACGGCTCTGCTATGCGATTGACTATAGCGAGATATTATACACCGAGTGGTCGGCTTATTCAGCGTCCGTACGATGAAGGGTTAGTGGACTATTATATGGATGCTTATCAGGAAGAGAGTGAAATTGAAATCGATTCCAGTGCTATTTTTTACACCCAAGCAGGGCGTAAGGTGTATGGTGGTGGTGGTATTACGCCGGATATCAAGCTAAAAGATTGGCGAATTACCCGTTTTAGCGAGCAGCTTCGAAGCAAACGTATCTTTTTTGAATTCGGGTCCAACTTTGCCTCCGATCATCCGAGTGCCTATTCTTCTTTTTCTCAATTTCAGCAAGAGTTTGTCATTACGCAGGAAATGCTGGAAGATTTTGAGGCTATACTCGACAAGCACGATCTGGAGTTTAGTCAGGAAGCCTATGACAAAGATGAACAGTTTATCGAGAATATGATGAAAGCAGAAGTTGCGCGTCATTATTGGGACAGCCAGCACTATTATCAGGTCCGTATGCAGGCTGACCCTGAGGTGGAAATGGCAATGAGCAAGATTTCTAAGGCTAAGGAAATATTGCAGTTAAGCTCTCACAGTGTGCAAAAATGAGAAGCCTTATTTTAAAAAAGGTGTTGACTTTGACGCCAAAAAATGGTATGTTTGTTAGACTTTGTCCAAGATAATTAGATATAATTAACTTAAAATTAAAAAAGATAAGGGTTTGGAGGAATGGACAGAATGGTTGAAATGTTTGAATCTGGCGGCGACTTTATGTGGCCAATCCTTGTATTGTTGGTTATCGGTCTTGCAATCAGTTTAGAACGTATCTGGACTCTGACAAGAGCCGGTGTAAACACCCGCAAATTCATTGCCAAAGTCAAAGATGCCCTCAAAGAAGGCGGAATCGATGCCGCAATCGAAGTCTGTGCCAATACACGCGGCCCTGTAGCCAGTATTTTTCATGCCGGTTTGATGCGTGCCGACCGTGGTATTGAAAATGTCGAGAAATCGATTACCAGTGCCGGTTCCATCGAAATGGCCTTTTTGGAAAAAGGTCTGGTCTGGTTGGCAACGGTTGTTTCAATCGCTCCCATGCTCGGATTTACCGGAACGGTTATGGGAATGATTCAGGCGTTTGATTCTATCGCTGCTGCCAATGATATCTCTCCCACCATCGTGGCAAGTGGTATTTCTGTTGCGTTGTTGACGACTCTGTTTGGTTTGATTGTCGCTATTATCATTCAAACAACGCATAACTATTGTGTATCCCGCATCGACAAGCTTATCGTTGATATGGAAGAAAGCTCCAATGAGCTCGTGGATACCTTGATTTCAATGGAAAAAAAGTAAGGTAATGGAGACTGCCGATTATGGCTCTTAAAAAACGCAAAAAACAAGGGGTTGAAATCAACTCTTCGTCGATGGCGGATATCGCGTTCTTACTTTTGATTTTCTTTCTGGTTACTACGACTGTTGATACAGACAAGGGTCTTTCGCTGGTACTGCCTGAAAAAGGACAGGTTACCGAGGTCAAAAAGGATAATATCAAGAATTTGCTCATCAATGCAAACGGACAGATTCTTTTGGATGAACAGCCTATTAATTTGGGTCAAATCCGCGAACGCATACGTGCGCTTATGCAAGCGAATCCCTATGTAATCTTTTCAGTGAAAACAGACGCTCAGACAAAATACGATATCTATATCGATGTCATCGACCAACTTAAACAAGCGAATGCAACGCGTATTTCCATTGCAGAACCCGAGTATTAGGGAACAGGTGAATGCGAAAACGCGTTAGTATGATAAAGGAGTCGGAACCTTGAAGTTTTCAAAAAAATCCAAAGTTGCATCGGGTATACCGACCGCCTCTCTACCAGACATTGTGTTCATGTTGATCATCTTTTTCATGGTGTCAACGGTTTTCAAAGAGTCCTCGGGATTGCCGGTTGTATTACCTGATGCCAAGAAAATTGAAAAATTGCAGGGCAAGCGAAATGTTGCCACGATCTGGGCCGATCAAGCAGGGAATGTATCCATCGATGATAAACTCCTTGATGTCACTGCGATCAGCGAAATCATCTACCAAAAAGCCACAGATCCTTTGCAACCTCTAAAACTGGTTTCTCTGCGTATAGATCAAGATGTCGAGATGAAACGGGTAACCGATATTCATGAAGAGCTTCGAGATGTAGGCAGCGCTGCCCTCAATGTAAACTATTCAACAAGAACCGCAGTAGATTGAGGTGATCAATTATGATTATAAGACAAAATCCCAAGTCCAGCCTGCAGCTAAAGTCTAAAAAGACGATGGAAGTGGCCCTGATCATCTCTCTCGCTCTTCTTATCTTTGTGTTTCAAGCCTGGAAACGTATTGAGCGGGATGTCAAGAGGGTCGACAAGGTTGAAGTCGAAATTGAGGTCACAGAAGTGCCTCAAACGGAGCAGCAGCAACGAGCTCCTGCTCCCGCACGTCCCAGCATTCCTATTGAAAGTGAAGACGAAGATATTCCCGATGATGCGACCATTGAGACCACTGACATCGACTTGACCGAATTGCCTCCACCGCCACCTCCTCCAGAAGAAGAGATGGATGAGAATGCACAAATTTTCGTCGCTTATGACGAGCCCCCAACACCCATTGGTGGTTTTGCCGCGATTCAGCGGAATCTAAAGTATCCTGAAATTGCCCGCAAAGCCGGTGTTGAAGGACGTGTTGTGGCGAATGTTCTGATCGACGAAAACGGCCGTGTCGTCGATGCCAAAATTCTCAAGTCTTTAGGTAACAATGGCTGTGACGAGGCGGCAATAGCTGCCATTAAATCTGTAAAATGGAAACCTGCCAAACAACGGGACAAGCCCGTTAAGGTATGGGTTGGTATTCCTGTCGTCTTTATGCTAAAATAGTTTCCTATCTATTTTCAGGCGATGCTCAGAGGCATCGCCTTTTTTTATTTATGAGTAAAACTATCATATTTCCCATTATTTTTCTTCTGGGTTGTTTCAATCCTTTTGCCCCAAAAATTGAACACTCGCCAGAGAATGAGCTCGTTCTTACTGAACAGCTAACTCCTGAAGAGGTCCTGCAAAACTTTGCCTATGCCTATACCTTTAAAGATTCTCTGATTTATGCCGATCTCTTGGATTCTTCTTTTGTTTTTGTCTTTTTTGATCCCAATATCGATAATTCCGGTCGCTTTGTTTCCTGGGGACGCGATGTTGATCTAAAGACCACCGGAAGGCTTTTTAAAAATTTTCAAACGATTACGCTCACCTGGAACAAAACCATCTATACTATCGAATATGAGAATGGCGTCGAATTGTCAAAAACTTTAAACCTGACATTGTATGGTCCTGCCGGTGATTATACCTTGACCGGAAATGCCATTTTTAACATGCGGTTAAGTCCGTATGACAACAAGTGGCGTATTACCCGCTGGAAAGACGAATCGCAAATGTGATTGGCCATATCATCTCCACCACAATAATCAAATCCCTTGCCAATAACGGATGTGATCAGGCTGCAACTGACGCTATCATGGCTGTGAAATGGAAACCCGCTATGCAACGAGACAAACCCGTAAAGACAAGCGTTTCTGTCCCTGTCCTTTTTAAATTACATTAGACCCTCCCCGGCGAGTCGTGATGAGGCATCACTCGCTTTCAAATAATGCCGCATATTTCCCTGCTGTTGAGAAAAAAACTTGGTAATATGGGTGAAATTTTTTATGTTAAGGAATGTGTATCTTGGAATGTGGGACACAATCTAGTAGGGGTAATAGTGGATAGCGAATACCGAAAAACAGAATTCGAAAATATAGCCTTTGAATTTATGGACTCTTTATACAGTACGGCTCTGAGAATGACTCGAAATGCAGAAGAGGCCGAAGACTTGGTTCAGGATACTTATTTACGAGCCTATCGCTTTTTTGATAAATTTCAAACCGGGACTAATTTTAAAGCCTGGATTTTTAAAATCTTGACCAACACGTTTATCAACCGTTACCGAAAAAAGGCCCGTACTCCTCAACAAGTTCAGTTTGAAAAAGTGGAATATGGTATAGAGAATAATGACAAGGACGAAAAAATTCCGGAATGGACTGGATATGATGAGGAAAAATATCAAGAACTTTTCGATGATGATATCAAAAGTGCTCTTGGACAACTTTCTGAAGAATTTCGCATGGTCATTCTCTTAGCTGATGTTGAGGGGTTCTCTTACAAAGAAATTGCCCAAATTATCGACAGGCCAATAGGCACTGTAATGTCCAGATTATTCAGAGGTCGAAAGATGTTACAAAAGGTTCTCGAGACATATGCCAAACGCGAAGGTTATATCAAGAACTAAATATGTGGAGAATTCTGATGAATTCACCATTTTTGTGAATCCTTTTGCTTTTCCAAGCATCACAACTAGTGCGGATAACAAAAGGAGCGTCCTATTATGAAGCCTCGCTTAGCTATCGTTTTCTTGATTTTGCTACCCACTCTTGCTTATAGTCAGCTTTTTGGCAGTATCGATATTTTGCAAGCCGACATGCTGACTTTGGTTAACAAAGTTATGCCGGGCTCATCTTACCGTGTGGCTGTGCGCGCCGATATCCAGGAATCATTTCATATCAATAGCCATACGCCTCGTGAAGAATTTCTTATCCCGACAGAACTAGAGTTTTCTCTAGTCCCAAATGTTTCTTTTGACCAAATACATTATCCAGAGCATGAATTACGAGAATTTTCTTTTTCTGAAGAAAAAGTAGCCGTCTATGAAGGCGAAACCATTTTTTGGGCTGAATTTTCAGTATCTGAAGAGTTTGCCAGTGATTCTCTTACGATTAGTGCTACGTTTTCATATCAAGGTTGTGATGACAACTCGTGTTATGCGCCACAATCTATAGATTTGTCTGTTGTGCTTCCTGTGGCAGATTCCGGACAATCCATTGAATGGATCAATAAAGATCTTTTTGGTTCCTTACAATCAGAGCCACCTGATCTACCGGAATCAGCCGATGAAGCGTCACTACAGTTTACAGCCGATGAGTTGCGAGCCAAGCAAATTATCGAAAGAGGGTTGATTTATGCGCTGGCTGCATTTTTCCTAATCGGTTTGGCCTTGAATCTCACTCCCTGTGTTTATCCTGTCATTCCTTTGACAGTTGGTTATTTCGGCGGAACAAAAAACCAGAGTCGCCCGGCCAGTTTTATTAATGCACTGATGTATCTACTCGGCATTGCAATTTCTTTTTCCCTTTTGGGATTGGTATCTGGTCTGGCCGGAAAACAATGGGGGTTTTTGTTTGCCAGCCCCTGGTTTGTCATCACCATTACTGTAATCATTTTGTCCATGTCTGCCAGTCTTTTCGGTGCGTTTGAAATCACTGTTCCTTCTTCTCTTTTGACCAAACTCGGTGCAAACCGCCGGGGTGTGGTCGGAGCCTTGATTATGGGACTAACGGTCGGAGTTGTTATCGCGCCTTGTGCTGCCGGCATTATCATCGGACTGGTTGGACTTGTTGCAAAGCTGGGTCTTGTCGTAAAAGGCACTTTGCTGTTTTTCGTGATGGGGCTAGGACTCGGATTGCCATATTTGATTTTAGCCACATTCTCCGGCTTGTTATCCAAAATGCCTCAGTCGGGTATGTGGATGATATGGGTGCGAAAATTGTTCGGGATCATGCTGGTAGGCGTCGCGATCTACTTTCTGATGCCTCAGCTAGAGCGTGTTCATGAAAAGCTTGGTTTTTTGTTGGGCCTCCTGACCCTGTTTGGTGGACTTTTATTGGGATTTTTGGATCATGCACCCGGCTACACCCGCAATTTTAAAATCGCCCGCGCGATATTCGGTATATTTCTTATTTTTATCGGGATTAACTGGATTCATGATTCTCTGCAAGCCGAGGAATCTCAAATTGACTGGATCCATTATTCAGGTCAGCCTTTGGAAAAATTGATTCAAAATAAAAAGCCTACCTTTATTGACTTTTATGCGGATTGGTGTGCTCCCTGTAAACAGTTGGACCGAGAAACCTTTCGTGACGAGGCTGTAACCGAATTGTCCGAACACTTTAATATGATCAAGGTCGATTGCACCGCGCCCGATCAGACCATTCTGCAACTGATGAACCAATTTCAAGTAACAGGCATGCCCACTTTGGTGTTTTTGGACAAGGAGGGAAATCCTCAGCCCGATATGCGGGAAATTGGATTTATCGGGCCCGAGATCTTTATCGCCAAGATGGAAAAATTGCTGAACTGAATGTAGATTCCCAATAGGGTATAAACTCTATTGGGAACTTTATATTTGTTTATTCTCATATTTTTATTATTTTTATGTCAGTGCATGAGGATAAACAGTGAAATTCAAAAGCGTAAAATTTATTCAGAATCCCAGGTCCGGTGTCATAAAAAGTCCGGTTTTTGTGCGTCGTTTGATCACAAAGGCTCTGGAACACTCGCATTTTGATTTTGATTTCATAGAGACGCGTTATCGTGGGCATGCCCACGCAATGGCCAAACAATTTTCTTGTCAGGGTGTCGATGCTGTAATTGCCATCGGTGGAGATGGCACAGCAAATGAAGTGGCCTCTGCACTCGTGCATACCCACACAGCCATGGGTATTATCCCTACCGGTTCGGGGAATGGTTTGGCTCGCGGCGTGAATATCCCCGTGTCTATTCGCGGAGCCGCTCGTCTTTTGCTTAACGGTAGGATCCGAAAAATCGATGCCGGTCGAATCCAGGATCGATACTATTTTGTCGTCGCCGGCGTTGGATTCGATGCTTTGGTTGGAAAGCTTTTTGACGACCGCAGTTTGCGTGGCCCTCTTCCCTATTTTACTATTGGATTCCGGGAATTTCTTTATTACCGTCCCCAAGTTTTTATCTTAAAGTTCGATCACAAACAAATTATCGTTCCGGCCCTGCTGGTCGCCATCGCGAACACAAAACAGTGGGGTAACGGAGCTATCATTTCACCACATGCACAAGTGGATGACGGATTATTGGATATCTGTATCTTGCACAGATTGACCTTCCCATATGCCCTGTACCATCTTCCCAAGTTGTTTACAGGGAAAATCGATAAAATCCGTAAATATGAACGCTATCAAACCCGTCAGCTCGAGATTCTCCGTGAAAAACCCGGACCTTTTCACTCTGATGGAGAACCGGGGGTGGCTGATACCCATCTATATCTCAGTGTCGAAGCAAAAGCATTGAATATCATCGTACCACAAGCCAGTGAGTAATGATTTTTATTTTTTCCGTTTTTTTTTGAACCTTGATCATTATATTGCGTATAAGCGATATGAAATAAATTCGGGGATCTTATGTATTGGATCAAAAAAACAGCTTTTACATTTTTTGTGCTAATCATCTCTTTTGCAATCTATTCCCTTGTAAATCATAAAAACACCATTCAGGATCCGGTGTTAAAAGATTCTTTGGACCTTCTTGGAAAACAGCTCTTTGCCAAAATGGCAAATGATAATGAAAAAGAGGATGTTAAAAAATATTATACCGAGTTCGTAGATGATCTACAAAAGAATAAAGTTACCGAGCATCAAGTCGAGCATTTTTTGACCGTGGCCTTGAATTATAATACTCGCGATACCATCCCTTCTTCTGCTGCTCTGAGATCGGAAGAGCACACGTCTGAACTCCAGTCACGTGAAACGAT
>CAYNUX010000133.1:0-9170 GCA_964400115.1 uncultured Cytophagia bacterium | reverse complement strand
CGGCACTGGTATTCACATCCGGTGCCGGGATATCGCTGTGCGACCCGATGATAGGCAACATTGCAACCGTATAACGGCGGGTCAGACGGCGGATTTCGTCTTTGCTCATCTGGGTCACATCCACCGTGATTCCGCCTTTAGCGCCTCCATAGGGAATATTCACGACAGCGCACTTCCAGGTCATCCACATAGAAAGCGCCTTTACTTCATCGATCGACACATCATGATGAAAGCGGATCCCCCCCTTGCACGGCCCCTTGGCGCTGGAATGTTGCACGCGATAACCGGTGAAAACCTTGATGCTGCCGTCATCCATGACCACTGGAAGAGCAACGGTGAGTTCACGCTCACAATGACTCAACACGCGTAAAGTACTTGCACCGAGGTTTAATCGTTGAGCCGCATCCTCGAGCTGCTCAAGAGCCATCTCGAATACACTTTCAGATTTTGACATACCTTTCTCCCTTGATTAGAGTGTATGATCAGGCGATAAAATAAAAATGCCTTTAACAAATAGAATTTGTAAAAGGCATTATTGTATTTTTTCTACCCATCTACCACCATCCTGTCTCTCATTGATGGGGCAAGGTACAAGTTGCAAAGCATATTGTCAAGTATGATTTATAATCCACATCTCTTGAATTCTAATCAAACCGGAAAATCAATCTTGATTTCTTTTTGATATAAAGAATTTTTTCCTAACTTTTTAAATATTCAATCAGAACGATATTTATTGTGCACTTTATTCAATTCTCGTCGCTCTTTTTTGGTCGGACGTCCTTTATATTTGGGACGCGTCGGGCTAGTCTGTTTAAGGAGCTGTAAGAGCTCGATATCTTTATCAGAAAGCTCTTGTGTATGCATATTGTAAAGATCGCGTGCGAGTTTCTTGGGCAGATTTTTATGAGCAACGCCCAAAATATCAAAATTGACATACTGACCATTGGGATAGCGAATCGTCAATTCATCACCGGGCTTGATAGTTTTTGCCGGCTTGGCGGTCTCGCCATTCACTTTTATTCGCCGTTGCTCGCACGCCTTGGTAGCCTGCGAACGCGTCTTGAACAGGCAGGATACATGCAGCCATTTATCCAACCTCTGTTCTGCATCCGTGTCAGTAAGAATTGGTTGTTTATTAGGGTTGTGACTCATCGTTTAAAAAATTTCAACCTTGAGATATCTTTGCGGATTTGTACGGATATCTTGTATCAGACTATCGATTTCCGAGGCAACGGTCTCGAGTTTCTCATAGAGCTGTTCATCGGTCAATGCTCTGCCAAGAGTTCCTTTGCCTTCCTGCAAATTAACTGTCAATGACCGGAAATTCTCAATGGTTTCGTTCAAGCGATCGAACAATTCCGGATCATTCAAGAGTTTGGGTACTGTTCCCTGACCGGATTTCATCGAATCTACCAGTGCATTGCTCGTTGTCAGCAAATCGTTAAGATTTTCGTAGAGATTTGGATCATTGAACAATTTGGCCATTGTGCTCTGCCCATCTTCCATCTTGGCGATGAGGCTTTCCAGCAGTAACAGAATCCGGTCAATATCATAATACATACGCGGATCATTGACGAGCAAACCCAGAGTACCCTGGCCTTGATTGACCTTATCAGTTATATCGGTTAACGTCCGTGAGGTCTTGTAAAGTTCCTCAAATACGTCGGCTCCATCTTCAATCAACTTCTCGATATCGACAGGATCGCTACTTTCTAAGAGATCTCCTTCTTTGAGAATCGAAGCGTTAGTGGTTCCCATGGTAATGCCCACATATTTATCTCCAAGCAGACCCATTGTGCCGATATGTGCCCTGGAATCTCTGCGGATACGAGGTTTGACCTTTTCATCGATTTCGAGTACCACCTCAATCTTGCGGTCTTGGGGTTCTTGTGAAAACCGGACTTGCGTTACAGAACCGACACGTACACCAGCCAAACGAACCGGCGCCCCGGTTTGTAATCCATTGACGCGTGACATAAGACAATGCAAACGGTAGCGATCCTGGAGGACGCCTCTATTCTCCCCGACATATAGAACAGCGGCAATGAGAATGGCCATGCCGACAAATATTGTCAGACCGACCTTGATTTCATGACGTCTTTCATCTCTTTGAATTGATTTCATTTGGGACCTGCTAAAAATGTTTGTACAAACTGATTGGAACTGTTTTTGACCTGTTCCTTGGAACCGATCTCGAGAATCACACCCTCGTTGATAACAGCAACACGATCAGCGACACTAAAGCCGCTTTCCAGTTCATGGGTAACCACGATAGAAGTTACCCCATATTCTTTTTGTGTTTTTCGTATAAGCGTGTTGATCGTCGTGGCCGTGATCGGATCGAGGCCGGTTGTGGGTTCATCATACAACATAATTTCAGGTTTATTTGCCATAGCTCTCGCGAGAGCGACTCTTTTGCGCATCCCTCCAGAGAGTTCTGAGGGCATCATATTTTCGGTACCTGCAAGGTCGACAAATGTAAGATTGCTACGGATGATCTCACTTATTTCATTTTTCGGAAGGTTGGAATGTTCATAGAGGGCAAACCCAACATTCTCTCCCACTGTCAGGGAATCGAATAGCGCGGCTCCCTGAAAAAGCATTCCTATTTTTTTTCGAACAGGAAACAGCGATTCTTCATCCAGATCGGTGATATCCTGATTTTCAACATAGATTTTCCCGTCATCCGGACGCAGCAAGCCTAGCAGGATTTTCAAGGTCACGCTCTTGCCACTGCCGCTGCGGCCCAAAAGGACCAGAGTTTCGCCATCACATATCCCGAGATCCAATCCCTGCAGAACATGCTTTTGCTCAAAATCTTTATAAACATCTTTAAACTGTATTTTATATTTGCATTCCATACGATTATCAAGAGATTGCAATCATGAATTTAGTGATAAGAAAGTCAGCAATAAAAATCAAAATCATAGAAATGACGACAGAACGGGTAGTCGCCTCCCCAACACCCTTGGTGCCCCCCGATGCGGTTAATCCCATATAACATCCGATGGTAGATATAATAGCTGCAAACACGAAAGGTTTAATAATTCCGATAGTCATATCATCAAATGATATGGAACTCAACACTGTCGACCAATAAAAATCTCTGCTTATATTCAGACTGGTGACACCGATAAGCATACCGCCCATGATGCCAATAGCATCTCCGATTATGGTAAGGATCGGTAACATGACAGAGATAGAGAGAAGGCGCGTGGTCACCAATTTTCGAATGGGATTGGTTCCCAGGGAGCGCATGGCATCGATCTGCTCGGTAACCGTCATTGAACCCAACTCGGCGGCAATGCCGGCACCCACCCGTCCGGTGACCACCATGGCGACCAGAACAGGCCCCAGCTCACGAATCAGAGAAATTGTGATCAAAGACCCCACATACATCTTGGCACCATAGGTGGCCATTTCATGTCCGGACTGCAGAGCAAGCACCATACCGGTAAAACCGGATATAAGCAATACAATCGGCAATGACCTGACGCCCACGATGTGCATTTGCTCCAGGCTATCCCTGAAATAAAAAGGCCTGGATAAAAAATATGCATTTGATCGAATAAAGAGTTCGAAAAGATCATGCAAATGCTGAAAAAATGTCAACAAGCTTTCAAGTCTCTTTCCCACCGCACACTCTATGTTTCTGAATTAAAGGGACTATATTACAAAAACTTTAGGATTTAAGCAATGAAATTTTAGGAGACTGGCTCCAATGTTTGTAAATACTCTTTAACAATTTTACCCAAAGCGATACTCAGTAACTTGCTATCAGAGGTATCGGCACGTGAAGGGATGAGAACCGGAGCACTGGCTCCAATCACCACATGAGCAAGGCGCAAATGGGCAATATATGTGGTGGATTTTGCCAACATATTGGCAGATTCGATATCCGGACAGACCAATATATCCGCATCGCCAGCCACTTTAGATTTAATGCTTTTCATCTCGGCTGCTTTGATAGAAAGGGCATTATCCAATGCCAGGGGACCATCGATGATACAGCCTTTGATCTGGCCTCTATGATTCATTTTGGTTAAAATAGCGGCGTCATTCGTCGCTTCCAGATCTCGGTTCACCGTCTCTACCGCTGAGAGGATGGCTACTTTGGGCTCTGGATTGCCAAGAGCATGTGCAACCATAACTGCGTTATTGATAATATCGAGTTTTTGGTTTAGATTGGGATTCAATGTCACGCCACCGTCGGTGATAAATGTAAGTTTGCGGGTAGGTCTGTTGGGATTTTCAAAAATAAATACATCGGAAAGATGCTTTCCGGTGCGAAGCCCTCGCTCGGGATGCAAAACCGCTTTGAGTAGTTCGTTGCTCTTTAATTTTCCTTTTAGCACCAGATCAGCCGTGCCTTCGCGGATCGCGGTAACCGCCATCTCGGCGGAATTGAGTATACTGCGTGCTTCATAAACATGCACTTTACTGCGATCGAGATTCGGTACCTGACGTAACATTTTATTAATTGTATACTTGTGTCCATAGAGATGACCGATCGCAATGCCACTCTGCACAGCGTCGATTATTGCAGCGAATGCGGCAGGATCCTGTCCTGCTGCAATAGCCACAGAAACAGGATCGCCTTGCCTGGCCAAATCCATCATCTCATCAAAAGACTCGATCATTTCTATCACTCCTGTGTTCGAACTCTGGACCAAACAAACAGTACTATTGCAAGAATATAAGCGACTATTCCCAATTCCATGGCCATTTTTAATTCGAGATAAAATTTTTCCAGGGCCACAGTGAAAATCAGAAACAGCGTCAGAAAAAGATTTGCAGTAATAAAAAGCTCTGAAAAAGAATGGGGGCCGTCCCAAAATCCATCGATGATCATACCAATACCTGCTCCAATTAAGCCAAGGGCAGCAAAGGCGAGCATGATCAAGATCAGACTCGCCAACGTGACCATGAAGATGATCATGATACCATACTTGTTTAGAGACTCGTAGATCTTGTCGGCGTTTATCTCGGTAGGATGCTCTATATCCAGGGTTTTTAATTTCATATCAAAAATTTCGCCGTTTTGCTTTTTTACCATCAAATAATGAGGTGCAAGCATAAAAGACATGGGTTTTACATCCTGGAATAACAAGGTATCGGCCCGGGGTACCACAAATGCTGTCAACTCATGGGCAAGTTGATAACAGTTCACCTTATCGGTTTCAATTTCGAGTCCGGTTCGTGTAATCGTAATAGATGGAAGATCCTGGTCGAAAAACTCTTTATAACTGTTAAAATAATAGATAGTTTTCATCATGGAAGGAAAAAGAAAAAATAGCGACAAAAAGACGACACAAAAAAACAGTAACCCAAAAACAATTAAACGTGGATGCCTGGTTTTCATTGACTTGCTTTCATGATTAGAATTTGCAGATGATTCTTGTTTTCGAATCGGCAAGAATATTCGGCTTTATAACGAGTATGCCGATCTTTTGTCTTGGTCGTCTCACTGCTTTTCGGTCAAAGAGCTCATGTTTGATAAGGATATAAATATATAAATTTTATTTAACAATTCCGAACCCTCATTTTGTTGTCAGGGAAAACAAAGTATTGTTTTCGGATAGCAAATCCTGCAGGCCGTGCCAGGCGTTGCAATATCTGTAGAGCTTGCGAATCTCTATAAAGGGTGTTTCATTCATCCGGATTTATGAGGATACAAGGGTTTCATTTTGTCTTTTGATAATCGTTACCGACCTATCGTCATGACTTTGCCGATTGCTGTTATGTTTGTTTACCATGGTAATGATCCCCTCTACAATCTCTTTGCTGGAACAATGTGAATTTTCAAAAATATACTTTTTTATAGGTTCGAGTCCGAGCAGATTGTTATTGCTATCTTTGGATTCTGTGACCCCGTCCGAACAGATGCAGAGAATATCATTAGGCATGCATTTGATAGATTCCTGTTCATAATCAGAAAACGAAAACGCGGGAATCCCCCCTCCGGCATTCAGTTCAGTGATTTTATTTTCTTGGGAAAAAAAATACAGAGTTGGCATATAACCGGCATTGGTATACGTCAAAGAATGGTTTTTAAAATCAAAAAGAACGATGAGAATGGTCACAAAGACATCTTGCAAAAAGGGATCGATATCAACGAGTTGAGACAACCGACTGACCAACATTGATGGCGAGACATCCTGATCAGCCATAATCATAGGATAAAGCAGTCCTCGCACATAACCCATAAACGAATAGGCAAAAAATTTCGCTTTTGTCCCCTTACCCATGACATCGCCATGAATAAAGGCATATTTTAACGATTGAAATTTGAAATAATCGATGATATCTCCCCCACCTGTCTCTTCCTGGATGGTCGCAAAGTGAATATCATATCCAGGGATTTTGGGCGGAGCAGAGTGAACAAAAGGATTTCGGACCTCATCAGAAAGAGGATTATCAGAGTCTTTATGATAAACTCTGGCTCGATCGATCAAAAATTGAATGCGTTTAAGCAAGACAGCAGGATCAAAAGGTTTTGTAAGAACGTCATCGTCCTCTGTCAAAAGTTCTCTCCGCTTTCCATCCTCTGTTGATTTGTCGGCGAGGAAAATAAAAGGAACGTGCCTGAGGCCTGGGATCTTGGCGAGTTGTCTTTTTAGATCAATGCCAACCGGCATATCGAACCCCGAGATGATCAAATCCGGTTGAAAACGGGTTGCGTATTCCAGGGCGGTGTTGTCCTCATTGACTATCAATAGGTCGACTTTTAAACTTTTGAATATGTGCTCGATCATCTCTCGGGTAGTGATGTCATCATCAATTAACAAAATGGTTGCTTTCATATATCCATCGCTTTTCATAGAGTTTTTGGCATGTTTTTAAGTCAATAACAGGTTTTGTTTGGGACAGAGTATTCTGTAGATCGCTTTCCATTTTCTCCGTTCTGGCACCAACGATTTCGAGCTCTTTTGTTTTCGGGCACCCTCCTCTTGCGAGGATAATTCCAAGTGGAAAACAGGTAATGCATGTTATTTGTTTTATAGAACGGACTTTTCACAGTAACCGTCAGCTAACACTCAATAATAGAGAGCGGATTCCTGACCGGAAAGAACCCGAAGAGCGCCCAGAGCCATGGCCTCGAGTTCATCCTGACCGGGATAAATCAGAACTTTATGGTTATCAAACTTTTTCACAACTATTTTTGTTAAAACGGCAGAGAACGCCAAGCCGCCAGTCAGGACAATGGCATCGGATTTGTTATCGAGTACGGTATGCATGGCACCGATTTCTTTGCTGATTTGATAAGCCATGGCGTTTACGACCACATCTGCATATCGATCGCCTTTATTGATTTTGGTTTCGATTTCCTTCATATCATTTGTCCCGAGATACGCAACCAGGCCCCCTTGCCCCATGACCATATTTTTTATTTCTGGCTTGCTATATTGCCCGGAAAAGCAAAGATCGATAAACCGTTGCAGGGGCAGGCCACCGGTACGTTCAGTTGAAAAAGGTCCGTCACTGGAGGCGTCATTAACGTCAATAATACGACCATTTAGCACGGCAGCGATTGAGATTCCTCCTCCCAAATGGGCAACGACAAAACGGGATTTGTCAATATCGATTGCCAGTTGCTCAGACGCTTTTATTGCAGCAGCCCGTATATTCAGAGCGTGAGAAAGAGCGCGTCGTTCGATAAGCGGATGACCGGAAAAACGTGCCACTTTATGAAATTCATCTACAGAAACAGGATCAACCACCAATGCTTCGGCACCGTACTCTTTGGCCACGGTCGCGGCCAGAGCACAACCCAGGTTGGAAACGTGTTGTCCGCGCTTGCCTTCTTTGGCATCCTGAATCATAGCGTCATTAACCCGATAGGTTCCACGGGCGAGAGGCTTTAGCAAGCCACCACGGCCAATTACAGCAGAATAAGTCCAATCATATTGTGATAAAAACGACCTGATTGCCTTGAGACGAAATTCAAACTGGTCCCAGACATGAGTGAATGCATCGAGTTGATCGGGAGAGTGGGAAACCATGATTTCGGTTAATTGGGAACGATCGCGAAAAATGCCGATTTTGGTCGAAGTGGAACCCGGATTAATGGCACATAGTATATGATCGGACGATTTATTCATACCCCTTTAGCTCCTATTGGTAGAAAAAAGTTATCACTTGAAACATAAATGATCAAGGGCAAAAGCAGGCATTGAAAAAAAATCCCGGTCCGTATAAAAGAAACGGACCGGGATTAGGTTGATCACTCAGAATAGACAGATTTGGTGGTATAATGGGTATGCAAGAGTTCATGAGCTTTATGACTGTTGGGTTTACCCAGAAATTCTTCATAGAGCTTTTGAACGAATGGATTATCATGCGATTTACGAAGTTCATAATTTCTGTCTTCTTCATAAATAGCATTTGCGCGTTTCTGACGGATATCCAATGAAGTTGGGATAGGTTGTCCGCCTCCACCGATACAACCACCAGGACAAGCCATTATTTCGATAAAATGGTAATCGGCTTTACCGGAAGCGATTTTGTCTAAAAGAGTTCGGGCATTGGCAAGACCGTTCGCCACAGCAGCTTTGACCTTTGTACCGTTCAAATCTACCTCAGCTTCACGGATACCTTCCATGCCACGCACAGCGGTAATTTCGACATTATCCAGGACGCTTTCTGTGACGACTTCATAAACAGTGCGCAAGGCAGCCTCCATCACTCCACCGGTATTTCCAAAAATCACAGCAGCACCGGTAGAAACACCCAGAGGATTGTCATACGCTTCTTCCGGCAGGTTAACGATATCGATGCCGATTTGTTTAAGCATCACAGCGGCTTCACGGGTCGTCAGTACAGCATCGACATCCTGATATCCGCTTGCAGACATTTCGGACCGTTCGGCTTCGTACTTTTTGGCTGTACAAGGCATCAATGACACGCAATAGATATCCTTTGGATCGATGCCGGTTTTCTCAGCATAATAGGTCTTTGCCAGCGCGCCGAACATTTGTTGTGGAGATTTGCACGAGCTGACATGTGGCAGCAACTCGGGATAGAAATGTTCTATAAAATTGATCCAGCCCGGGCTACATGAAGTCAACAAAGGCAATTTGCCGCCATTCTGCAGACGCCCCAAAAGCTCGTGACCTTCTTCGAGAATCGTAAGATCTGCAGTGAAATTGGAATCAAAGACCTTATCAAAG
>CAYNUX010000132.1:0-9175 GCA_964400115.1 uncultured Cytophagia bacterium | reverse complement strand
GTTCAAATAAAATTAGAGACCGGCAGGGCCCATCAAATCCGCGTTCAGATGGCAAATCAAGGATTTCCACTGTTGGGAGACTTTAGATATGGAAGCAAGAGGACTTTTGATCAACGAAATCTTGCATTACATGCTTTATCCATTACGGTGACCCATCCGACACTTTTAAACAGACAAACCTTTGTCGCCTCGACGCCCCAACCCTGGCTGGTATTTTTTCCGGAATTAAGGTCATCTCGTTTTTATTCTGATCACCGAGCAAATCAATAATTTTTTTCCGCAGCCTATATAAAATGTAGTACAAACTGTATATTAGTCTAAAACAGAGGAGTTACACGTGCAGGCAGAATTGATAAAAACCGATATCCCTGATGTAAAAATACTGCAAGTCGCTCGTTTTGGTGACGAGCGTGGATTTTTTGCTGAAACCTTTCATGAAGCTGTTTTTGATGAGCTGGGTTTACCCACACGATTTGTACAAGACAATCATTCACGCTCCTCCAAAAACGTATTGAGGGGCTTTCATTATCAGGACATGCGTGCTTCGCAAGCAAAACTTGTTCGATGCACTCTTGGAAAAGTATTGGATGTTGTTGTTGATTTGCGTGTCGACTCCCCCACCTTTGGCCAAACGGTTTCGCGAGTACTCGGTGCCGATAATATGCTTCAGCTTTTTGCACCGATAGGTTTCGGACATGCCTTTCTGACACTAACCGAATATGCAGAGGTTCAATACAAATGCACAGAATTTTATAATCCTAAAGCGGAAGGAAACATCCTCTGGAATGATCCGGATATCAAGTTTGACTGGCCGACACAAAACCCGATACTTTCAGACCGGGATGAAAATGCACCTCTGTTGTCAGAATATTTGAAAAATCCGGCATTTCGCTATTCCTAAAACATTTTGCATTATTTGGTTTTCTTGGTTATCTTTGAATCAACCAAAGACCAAGGATTAACCGCATGAAAAAATTATTGTCTGTTCTATTGTTGCTCTCACTGGCGTCAGCTCAGGAAAGAAAACTAAGCCTCGAAAATGCTGTGCTCGATAGCAAAACCTTTCTCTCACCTCAAAAATTGACCCACATACACTGGTTTACCGATGAAACGTTTTGTTTTGCAGACACGGTTCCAGGGGACCGGCTGATGTATCATTATGATGCTGCTGCTTTGCAAAATAAAGCCTGGTTCGGCCTGCGAGATATTCGTGAATTGGCAATGACGTTTGGAGACAGTCTGAAAAAACTCCCTGACTTTTATTGGTCAGGTGATACATTGGCGTATTTTTGGCACAAGAAACATTGGTATACTTTTGAGCCCCAAAATAGAGTCCTCAAAAGATGTTTAAAACTCTCTTCATCCACCAGCGACAAACAAATTCATGTTAAAACCGGACAAATAGCCTACGTCCAGGATAATGATCTGTTTCTCTATAAACCATCGATAGGGTCTTTACGGATCGCAGATTCGTTTCACGAGGACATCAGTTACGGTAAAGGGGCATATCGTAATGAATTTGGTGTGACAGAAGGTATTTTTTGGTCTCCTCAGGGGCGATATGTCGCTTTTTATGAAAAAGACGAGAGACATGTTACGGATTACCCTCTTATCGACAACGATACCAGGCCAGCAAAGGTAAAAATGATCAAATACCCTATGGCAGGGATGTCGAGTGAACGAGTTCGGGTACTGGTTTATGACACCCAGACAGCCACGCTTGCGACCATGCTTACCGGGCAGCCCCTGGATCATTATCTGACCAATGTCACATGGGATCCTGAAGAAAAATCGCTCTATATCATACATCTCAATCGCGCGCAAAACAGTCTGCGCCTTGTTCGCTACGATCCCCATAACGGAGAGCCATTGGCTACAATTTTACAAGAAAACGACGAAAAATATATCGATCTCCAGCATCCCCCCTATTTTCTCCCTGACAATAGCGGGCGTTTTATCTGGTTATCCAGTCGTAGCGGCTACCGGCATGCCTATTTATACCATAAAACCAATCCACTTCAGCTCACAACCGGCAAGTGGGATATTACCGAATTTAATGGTTTTGACAGGCAAGGACATTATGCCTTTTTCACAGGTACGGCAAACAGTCCACTTGACCGTACAGCCATGCGCCTGGATTTGGAAAAAAAATCCACAGAGCCATTGCAAAAGGATCCTGGCTGGCACACTATTTATCCTGCACCTGATGGTTTAAAACTAATAGAGTACCTGCAATCACCTACCCTCGCTGCAGAATACTCGCTGATCGATCTACAAAGCAATAAAAAGAATGTAATGCTGTCGGCAAAAAATCCTCTTGAAAATTATCAACTGCCGCAGGCAAGGCTCGACTCGTTCAAGATTAAAGATGGCACATTATTATACACCCGGACGATTTTTCCGCCCGATTTCGATCGTACAAAAAAATATCCAGCCATCGTCTATGTCTATAATGGTCCCCACGTACAGCTGATTACCCGTGAATGGCTTTATGGAGCCAGGTTGTGGGATTATTATATGGCGCAGGAAGGCTATATCATTTTTTCTTTAGATGGTCGTGGATCAGCCAATCGCGGTCTGGATTTTGAGCAGGCCCCCTATTTGCGCCTTGGCAGTATCGAGGTCGAGGATCAAATCACCGGAGTTCGGCAGCTCATTGCAAAAGGGTTTGTGGATTCATCGAGAATCGGTGTTTTTGGCTGGAGCTATGGCGGCTTTATGTCCACAAGTTTGATGACACGAACACCTGATGTTTTTCAGGTCGGAGTTGCCGGAGGCCCGGTAATCGACTGGGCCTATTATGAGGTTATGTATACCGAACGTTATATGTCTACCCCGCAGGCGAATCCTCAAGGGTACCAGGAAGCGAATCTCTTGAATTATGTAGATCAATTGCAAGGCAACCTTTTACTTATCCATGGTACTGCTGATCCTGTTGTCGTCTGGCAACATAGCCTGATGTACTTGAAAAAAGCCACAGAAAAAAATCGTCTTGTGGATTATATGGCATATCCGGGATATGAACACCATGTGACAGGGAATGATCGTCTGCATCTCTACAATACCATCACAGAATATTTCAAGCGGAACCTCTAACTCTAATCATAAGGGAATGACATGCTCCAAAAGTTAATCAAGAGCTATCTGCGTATCTCCTTGATCCTGCGTATTTTTGTTGCATTCCTCATTGGCTCTGTCATTGGCATCATGCTATGGTTCATTTCTGCGCATACCGGAAGGCCTCTGGTTGAAGAGATATTGCCTTACATCTCGCCATTTGGTCTTGTTTTGATCAATATGCTGAAAATGATTGTTATTCCGGTCATCTTTTTGTCCCTGATCACCGGTGCTGCAAGCCTGCCACTCAAGCGATTCGGACGTATAGGTGTCAAAGTCATGGGTTGGTATTTTTTCACTTCACTGGTGGCGGCCGTGGTAGGTGTCATTATTGCGCTCATTGCCAACCCGGGAGGAGGAGCTGATTTACGTGGCTGGGAACGACTTGCCGCAATGCAGAACCAAACCCAGGCAGCTCAGGACATCACTGTCACAAAATCCTTATCCGACTTGCTCGTCAATATGTTCATGAATCCTTTTGAGGCCCTGGCGACCGGTAATTTTTTGCCCATTATTGTCTTTGCAATCATGTTCGGCCTGGCTTTGAGGGTTTCACTTGACCGCGATTCTTCCAATATCTCATTTCAAAATCTGCTGGATTTGGTGGCAGCGGCACGTGATGCCATATTTACATTGGTCGATTGGATCCTGGAATATGTACCCATAGGTGTTTTGGCGTTATCGATCATGAATTTTGGATTATACGGTCCGGAAATCGTCGGACCCTATGTCAAGGTAGCTGTTGGGATCATAATCGGAATATTGTGTATGCTCTTTTTAGTATACATGGGGCTTGTCGCTTTGATCCTCAGGGAGAATCCATACAAAGTCCTTAAACGTCTGCAAGAACCCATGATCACGGCATTCATGACGCGAAGCAGTGCCGCTACTTTGCCGGTATCATTGCGAACCGCAGATGAAGAATTGAAAATCCGCACTGAATTGAGCAGTTTCTCGCTACCTTTGGGGGCAACGATTAATATGGATGGAGTCTGTGTTCATTTGCCCATGTTTGCTGTGCTGGCTGCTAACCTTTTCGACATGCACTTAACCGCCTTGTCTCTTATGATATTGGTGCTTACGACCGTGCTCGCTTCGATAGGCGCTGGTGGCGTTCCGGGCGGAAGCTTGATGCTGTTATTTATCATACTCGAAGCGATGGGATTGGATGCCACCCAGGTTTCTGTAATCGTGGCCATTGCACTTGGAATCAATCCAATATTGGATATGTTTGAAACCGCAAACAATGTCACCGGAGATCTGATAGCAACATTTGTGGTGGCAAAAAATGAAAACATGATCGATTCTCAATCGCTATAAAAAGAGGAGCAATCTTGCTTGAGAAACACTCCAAGCTAACTTTAATGGGACGATTGAAAAGCTTTGGCTATGCAGGTAATGGCATAAAGCTTATGCTTATCTCACAACAAAATGCCTGGTTACACGCTTTGGCGACTCTGTTGGTGGTCATATTAGGCATTTTTCTTCATATCACTTTTCTGGAGTGGTGTTTGATTATGTTGGCCATCATCGCGGTATGGACGGCGGAGGCGATGAATACAGCGCTGGAATTTTTGGCAGATGTCGCTTCACCTGAATTCAATCCTCTTGTGGGCAAAGCTAAAGATGTGGCTGCCGGGGCAGTGTTGATTACTGCCCTGGGCGCTTTTTTTATCGGTGTGCTCATTTTCGGACGCCACTTGCTAGCCATGTTCGTGTAACATGTTCTGCAGTCTTTTCAATTAAATGGGGAGCGTTTTTCAGAGCCTCTTCGAGACTCGTAGGGGATCTGCATATCGAAAACATTGCTGTCATGCCCTGTTCATAAAGCGAATTTGCAGAATCCATAACCGTTCCGGCGAGTGCAATGACAGGAATCTTTTGATGCCTGGCTCTTGCAAGCACACCGCTGATTGTTTTGCCCTGGGCTGTTTGATCGTCAAGTTTTCCTTCACCGGTAATGAGCAAGTCAGTTTCTGCAATGACTTGCTCAAAATTCACGGCATGAAGCACAATATCGATACCTGATTGCAATTCAGCTAGAGTGAACGCCAACAGACCCGCGCCCAATCCGCCTGCTGCACCCGCACCCGGTACATTACGCACATTTTTGTTTGTATTTTTTTCAACAAGATCTATAATGTGAGACAGATGCTGCTCCAGAACAATAATATCATTGGGTTGCGCTCCCTTTTGAGGCCCATAAACCGCAACAGCACCATTTGCACCCAAAAGCGGATTGCTGACATCACATGCAACCGTGAAATGGCAATCCCAAATCCGGGGATCTAACACTGACACATCGATACGGCTGACTCTGATGAGTGTTTCACCGGTCAGGTGTTCGTCGATCAGCTGATCATTTTGATCATAGAATTTTACGCCCAGTGCCTGGGCCATTCCGCAACCACAATCGGTTGTGGCAGAGCCACCAATGCCCATGATGATTTCCCGGCATCCTCGGTCAATGGCTTGCAAAATCAACTCCCCCGTGCCATAGGTCGTGGTAAAACGTGGATTTCGTTTGGGCACCGGTACCAGGGGAAGGCCACTGGCCTGTGCCATTTCAATGACCGCGGTATTTTTATTGCCCAAAATACCCCACTGTGCTCGCACAGACTCGCCCAGGGGGCCAGATACGTTTGTATGATAACGTTTACCTTGTGTTGCAGTAACCAGAGCATCGACTGTACCTTCACCGCCGTCAGCGAGCGGAACTTTGGCGATCTGGCAATCCGGAGCAGCCTCGAGTATACCTTTTTCCATGCAATCGCAGACCTCAGATGCTGACAGACTATCTTTAAAAGAATCCGGGGCAAGTGTAATTTTTATCACCATTGACTCCATTTTTTTGTACTAAATGATAACCAATATTTTATAGAATTTCCAGTGATAAATCTTGTACATTTGCCAAAAAAATGCTAATTTAGTCATTCACCTATATGGACGCCCTTATGGATTGGACACCGGATAGCTGGCAAAAATTCCCTTTCAAGCACCAGCCTGAATACCAAAACAAAATGGACATTCAGGAGGCTTTGAGGCAATTGCAAACATTGCCTCCTCTGGTATTTTCCGGAGAAATCGATACGCTTGAAACCCAAATTTCTCAGGCAGGCCAGGGACAGCGCTTTATTTTGCAAGGTGGAGATTGCGCTGAGCGGTTTATTGATTGCAATGAACAAGCCATCATGAGCAAACTGAAAATCCTGTTACAGATGAGCGTTATTCTTACCTATGGAGCACGCATTCCGGTGACGCGCATCGGGCGTATTGCGGGTCAATATGCAAAACCTCGTTCCAAAGAGTACGAAAGCATCGGTAAAGAAAAAATCCACAGTTACAAAGGCGATCTCATAAACGGATACGAGCCAACAGCGGAGTCCAGAAAGCCTGATCCAAAGCGTTTATTGCAGGGATATTTTTATGCGGGTACCACCCTGAACTATATACGTGCCATGCTAAAGGGAGGATTTGCCGATTTGCATCATCCTTTTCAGTGGAACTTGCACGAAATCGAAAACACCAGCAAATGGCCAGAGTATAAAGCCTTCCTCAACAGAATTCTCGATTCTATCGATTTCATCGAAGCACTGGCCAATACACCCATTGCTTCATTAAATACCGTCGATTTTTTCACCTCTCATGAAGGCCTGATGTTGAGATATGAACAAGCCTTAACACGATCTATTGCAAAGGAATATTACAACGCCAGTGCTCATATGTTGTGGATCGGAGAACGGACCCGACAACAGCATGGTGCACATGTTGAATATTTTAGGGGAATCCGAAATCCCATGGGCATCAAGATCGGCCCCTCTGCAGAGGCTAAAGAGATTGTAGAGCTGGTAAAAATTCTTAATCCAACCAATAAATGGGGACGCATTGTCCTGATTACCCGTTTTGGGGCAGACAAGGTAAAAAATACACTCCCACAGATCATCGAGGCCATCTCACAAGAGAACCAGAGAGTTACCTGGTGCTGTGACCCCATGCACGGCAATACAATCCAATCATGGGATGGACAAAAGACCCGAAATTTCCAGGCGATTCAATCCGAGATTTCGCAGACATTCGACATACATCGGGCAATGAAATCCTATTTGGGGGGTATCCATTTTGAACTTACCGGAGAAAATGTATCCGAATGCCTGGGTGGAGCCATCAATTTGCGCGACCAGGATCTGCAGCGCAATTACCAAACGTGGTGCGATCCGAGACTCAACTATGCTCAATCTCTGGAAATGGCTTTCTTGCTGGCACAAAAATTGAGCACTTTTAAAGGGGAAAACGTATGACCATCGGGGCATGGATAACATTGATCGTCCTGGGATTGATCGTGGGGTCACTGGCAAGCACCCGCATTGCACCGGATCTGATTCTTTTAGCAGGGCTCTCTGTCCTGATTCTTTCCGGAGTTATTTCAATTGAGGATGGTTTGTCAGGAATGAGTAATCAAGGCATGTTGACTGTGGGGGTACTGTATATTGTTGCAAAAGGCCTTGAGAGAGCCGGTGGCATGCAACTCGTGGCACCACGATTATTGGGACCCTTTAGATCGATCGTACGCTCTCAAATCAGAATCATGTTTCCGGTCACCATTTTAAGTGCTTTTTTGAACAATACTCCGGTCGTCGCCATGTTTATTCCTACCATTTCAGAGTGGGTAAAAAAACATGATTTGTCCCTGTCAAAATTCATGATTCCTCTCAGCTATTCGGCAATATTTGGCGGTGTATGTACGCTTATTGGAACCAGTACGAATCTTGTGGTGAACGGCTTGTTGATCGACCAATCTTCCCACCCGCTTTTGGGAGAATTTTCCAAAGGACTGGGCATGTTTGAAATCACAAAAATCGGGTTGCCTTGTGCTATTGTGGGCATGACATACGTCATATTGAGCGGCCGGTGGTTACTCAAGGATCGTGTCTCCAGTTCCAGACTGTTTGCTAATCCCCGTGAATATTCCATCGAAATGATCGTAGAGCCACATAGCCAGCTTGTGGGTAAAACAATCGAAAAAGTAGGTTTGCGCCATCTCAAGGGCATGTTTCTCATGGAGATTGAAAGACAGGGCGAGCTATTGGTGGCTGTTTCTCCTCAGGAAAAGCTCAGGGCAGATGACCGGCTGGTTTTTGTAGGTGTTGTCGATTCGGTTATTGACTTACAAAAGGTGCGTGGTTTGACCCCGGCGCCTGATCAGATCTTTAAACTGGATGTTCCGCGTTCGAAAAGAATGCTTATCGAAGCAGTGGTTTCTGACAGTTTTCCATATCTGGGCAAGACCATCAGAGAAAGTCAGTTTCGAACAATCTATAATGCGGTGGTCATCGGAGTCGCCCGCAATGGCCAGCGCATTCATAAAAAAGTCGGTGATATTGTTATCAAAGCGGGTGATACTCTTTTGCTGGAAACCCTACCCGCTTTTATTGACCAACAACGAAATTCGCGAGATTTTTTTCTTGTAAGTGTGGCCAGCGATGCGGCACAACCCCATTATGAAAAAGCAGGAATCGCTTTTGCCATTCTTTTAGGAATGGTAACGATCGTTGCGCTGGGATGGTCAAGTATGCTCAAAGCAGCCATGCTGGCTGCAGGATTGCTGATTCTAACCCGCTGCATTACCTGGAGTGAAGCCAGAAAAAGCATTGACTGGCAGGTATTACTCGTTATCATTGCCGCTTTTGGAATAGGCCGCGCTTTGGATGTGACTGGAGCAGCATCCCTTATTTCTCATAATCTCATTGGACTTGCCGGCGATAATCCCTGGCTGGTTCTGGTACTTGTCTATGGAGTGACTTCATTGTTCACGGAACTGATTACTAACAATGCCGCCGCAGTATTGGTTTTTCCCATTGCTATTTCGTCAGCGATGCAACTGGGCGTCAGTCCCATGCCCTATATCATAGCGATTATGGTAGGCGCATCAGCAAGCTTTGCCACGCCTATAGGCTACCAGACCAACCTCATGGTCTATGGCCCGGGAGGATATCGTTTTTCGGATTATTTGCGTATTGGAATACCTCTGAATCTGTTATTCTGGACAATGACGGTTATT
>CAYNUX010000131.1:0-9210 GCA_964400115.1 uncultured Cytophagia bacterium | reverse complement strand
GCGATATATTCCTAATGATATCAACGTACGACTCGTAGACGGTGTGGATGGGATACAGAAAATCCAAATGCGTCTTGATTTAGGTCTTTTGCAGATGGAAATGGATGGCCGGCCGGATGGTCATCGTCCTAAAGAATTTGATTCATACCTGAGTTATTATCAGCACAAAGCCAAAGAAGCGGTCGAGACCCATGTCGAAGGCGCGGCCAATTTTGAGTTGACGCCACTGGACTGTTTGAAATTGCAGCAAGAATCGATACAATATTACCATCGTTATCTTGCTTTGATGAAATTGGCCGATTATCCCAGAGTGGCGCGAGATACTTTGAGAAACATTCAAGTCTTTGATTTTGTAAAAGAATATGCCTCTGCAGAAGAACTGATCTGGTCGTTTGAACAATATCGCCCATATGTCATCATGATGAATACCCGTGCGCTGGCCTCGATTATTATGGAGAGCGAGGGTATAGACGAAGCATTACGGTTTATTCAGGTGGGTATAGAAAAAATCAATTTTTTTTATCAAGAGTATAAAGAAAAGTTGCCGAATCATAGTTTTGAAAGAGACTTTTTAGAACAATGGGCCAAAGACCTCGAGGAAAAGCGCCCTCTTTCGAAACAGGAACAGCTGGAAAAAGAGCTCGAGCGTGCGATCGTTCAGGAGAACTATGAACGCGCTGCTGAGATTCGCGATCGCCTAAAATATTTATAGCGTTGTGTTCTGTTTTCATAAGCACAAATCGGTTTGCACAGAGCCGCATTGATTTGTGTTTTTTTGTTTTGTGGGCTTTTATACCAATCACTTTACTGTGGATAAATGATGAGGAGTTATATGGATTTGAATGGAAAACGTATCGCCATATTGATTGCAGAAAAATTTCACGAAGAAGAAGCTACTGTACCCCGGGATTTCTTGCAATCCAAAAATGCAAAGGTGGATTTGGTTGGTCTGACGGACGAAACCATTTCTGGTAAATATGGTCGCCTGGAATTAACCCCAGACAAAACCGTTGATGAAATAAAAGCCTCGGATTATGATGCCCTGATTATTCCTGGAGGAGGGGCGCCGGAACGAATTCGCCTGAATATGGATGCCCTGGAATTTGTTCAGGAATTTTGGGAAACCGGCCGTCCTGTCGCTGCAATCTGTCATGGGCCCCAGGTACTGATTTCCGCCAATTTGCTGCAGGGTGTAAAGTTGACATGCTATGCCGGTATCCGGGATGATGTGATTTTGGCAGGTGCCGAATATCTGGATGCACCCGTGGCTATCGACGGACAGTTGATTACCAGCCGTACCCCCGATGATTTGACCGATTTTAATGATGCGCTCTTTCGCGCCATGACAACCGGTTTTATCGATGATCAGGAAGCGGAAATGGATGTATTGTCTGCATTAGAGTTGGCTATTAGCCGGGAAAAAGGCGCACAGGATTTTTACCTCGAGGTCGCCTCGACTGTCGTGAAAGTAAAGATTCAAAATAAATTCAAATATCTTGCCACAGTGGAAAGCGAACATTTTGACCAGTTGTCAGAACTTTACGTCAAACTCTCACACGGTAAACAACCCCATGTCGATCCGAGTATCACTAAAGTGGGCAAAAAATCTGTCGATGCCTCTATCAGTGGTGAAGAAGCGCTCGACTTGGCCATGCAAGCTGAACAAAAAGCCTATGATTTTTATCGAAACGCAGCATTGAAATCCGTCAGCACACAGGCCAAAGAAATGTTTGAATATTTGGCGGCAGAAGAATTGGAGCATAAACGACTCCTCTCTATTGATTCAGCATCAGAACGGGCAGGCAAAGGACATTTTCAGTGGGCCACATACTGGGATGTGCCACCGGGAATGGAACACATGTGGTAATCACCAGCTAGGAGAAAATTATGAGAAAACGATTCACAATTCTTTTGGTGATCGGTTTGATCGCAGGATCTGTCTCTGCACAAACCCGAAATCCTGGTTTTACACAATACGGAAACCAGGGAGGTCTTGTTATGGGCGGTATCGGCTATTCCAAGATCGGCGATGAAAATTACTATTCTTTTCATCTGCGTCCTGAATTTGCCTTTGGCAAAATAGGGATTGGGTTGAACCTGGATTTACGCTATAATACGGATACCGGTGACCTTCGTAGCGAAGATTGGGATACGACGTATGATTATTTTCGAATTATTCGTTACTTGCGATATGGTCAAAAACAAGTCGATCCTTTTTATGCTCGTGTCGGTACCCTGGATGCTGCCAGGTTGGGACATGGATTTATCATGAATTTCTATTCCAACGAAACACTGTATGATCAGCGCAAGATAGGACTCGCATTGGATGTGGATCTGGGGAAAATCGGATTCGAATCTGTGACCAGCAATCTCGGACGTGCAGAAATTATTGGCGTTCGTGGGTATTATCGTCCCCTGTTGGATGTGATTCGATTTCCAATTATTGAAAATGTGGCCCTGGGCGCGACGTTCGTTCGTGATTTTGATCCTGATGCCTGGTCTCAAACAGATCATGGTGTCTCGGTGTATGGCTTTGATGTCGAGCTGCCCTTGTTGCGTAGTGAGATCCTCAGCAGCATGCTTTATTTTGATTGGGCTCAAATTCACGGCTATTCAGCAGTTGAGGATAAAGCCAGGTCTTTTGGATCAGGTCAGGCAGTAGGCATCAATCTCGATTTTGGTATGGTACTGGGTCTGGTCGATCTTTCGGCAAAACTGGAACGTCGATGGCTGGGAAAAGAGTTTGACGCCTCCTTTTTTAATCCCTTTTACGAACTCGACCGCTATCAAATCGTAGAGGGTGATCCTTTTTACAAGGCGGATCAATTGTTGGCCTATGACGAGAGCGTCAAAGGTGTTTTCGGTGAATTATACGGTGGGCTATTGGGTGACACTATTCGCCTGTTAGGAATGTTCAGCCGTCTCGATAACCGTCCGAAAAGCGGCGAACTACATTTGGCTGCAAATGCTATCGATGCATTTCCCACGATCGCTGCACACGCGACCTATGATAAGGTGGGTATAGAAACTGTAGGCGATGTATTCAGCCTCGATGATCGCAGTTTTGCCCGCCTGGGTATAGGTTACAAGATTCAGCCGTATTTGATTTTGTTTATGGATTATGTCTGGACCTTTGAAGAAACATCTCCGGGCAGCAAAGAGTATGTGACCCAGGAAAGAGTGGAGCCTCGTCTGGTTTTTGCTTACCGATTCTAACTCAATGGAGGAGAGCGATAATGTACGGAATACGACCGTTTATCCGGATGCTCCTGGATGTGCTTTATCCTCCGATTTGTGTATTGTGCCAATCTCGTGTGGATGGCGAACAGAATCACCTCTGTTCAGCGTGTTGGCACTCTCTTCCCAGAGCTGTGCCTGCCACTGTTATGGGTACGGAATATCATGCATTTGAATGCTCTGTAGCGGCTTTTGACTATGATCGTTCTGTGCAAAAGATTATTCATTTTTTCAAGTACCGCCATTTACCGGTATTGGCACAAGAGATGGGCGTGCATCTGGCAGAAACTATCAAAGGCTCACCGATTGTAAATGAGATCGATCTTATTGTGCCGGTACCCTTGCATCCATTGCGATTGAGGGAACGGGAGTATAATCAGGCAGAGATTATCTCCTCTGCCATTGCCAGCCGTTTGTCCATCCCTCACAGTAAAAATGCTTTGCAGCGCATACAATACACATGTCCGCAAGCCAGCATGGATCGTGAGCACCGATTCGACAATGTAAAGCATGCGTTTAAATGGCGCTTTTTATGCGATGTGAACTTGAAATCTGTTGGCGTGGTTGATGATGTCTTAACAACCGGAAATACTCTGAACGCCTGTGCGAGAATACTGCGGCAGGCAGGCGCGAAACAGGTATTTGCCATATCTGTTGCCAGGGTATCCAGGAGGAATAGCCGGGTTCTTGGATCATAGCCTCTGATGGTGTGTAGACAGAGGGTTGTCGCCCTGGGTTTATTTGATCGGTACAAGCTTCTGATTTTAAGATTTTTACGACATGCGTTTTTCGATTCGGTCACACTTTTTTCCGGACAGATATTTCTTGACATTTAATGCTCATTTTATTATAATAAAGACTAAAATTCTTGAACCTTTTTGATGATAAGTAAAGGGGATTCTGATGCCCAAAGTTTCGACCACGGATCTGTTCGCGGGAGCACTCAAGGGTGGTTATGCCGTGGGTGCTTTCAACGTGAACAATATGGAAATCATTCAAGCTATCGTAGAAGCTGCGCAAGAAGAAAACTCGCCTTTGATTTTGCAGATTTCCAAAGGTGCTCGCAAATATGCTCGTCATGAATATTTGATGAAACTGATCGAGGCGGCCTTGGAAACAGCAGACTTGCCCATTGCCGTGCACCTGGATCATGGGGATAGCTTTGAATTGTGCAAGGATTGTATCGATGGTGGATTTACTTCGGTAATGATCGATGGATCTCACTTGCCTTTGGATGAAAATATCGCTTTGGTTAAAAAAGTTGTGGATTATGCGCATCCGCGGGGTGTACCGGTAGAAGCAGAACTGGGTCGATTGGCAGGCATCGAGGAACATGTGGACGTATCAGAGGCTGATGCGATCTATACCAATCCTGATGAAGCCGCAGAATTTGTAGAACGCTCCGGTTGCGATTCCTTAGCTGTCGCTATTGGTACCAGCCATGGGGCTTACAAGTTCAAATCTGAACCCAAACTCGATTTCGAGCGATTGGAAAAAATACAGAAAAAGTTGCCCGATTTTCCTCTGGTTTTGCATGGCGCTTCGACTGTCTTGAAAGAGTTTGTCGATCTCTGCAATCAATACGGCGGTGAATTGCCTGGTGCCCAGGGTGTGCCTGAAGCCATGATAACAAAAGCAGCCAATACCAATGTTTGCAAAGTGAATATTGATACGGATTTGCGATTAGCCATGACAGCCTTTATTCGTAAAGTGTTTGCCGAAAAGCCCGAAGAGTTTGATCCCCGCAAGTATTTGGGTCCGGCTCGCGATGCGATTAAAGATATGGTTAAACATAAACTGAATATTTTGGGTGTTGTCGGAAAAGCTTAGCTTATTTGTAAATAAATCAATATATTACCTCGGAGGAAAATGATGGCGATCAAAGTTGCAATTAATGGATTCGGGCGTATCGGACGTCTGGTGTTTCGCTCTGCGATGGAAAGAAATGGTATTGAAATCGTTCAGGTCAATGATATTACCGATGCCGCTACACTGGCTCATCTCTTAAAATACGATTCCGTGCATGGTGTATATGGCAAAAGTGTCAAGGCTGAAGGCGATACCATGGTCGTTGATGGCAAGTCTATTAAAGTTTCTGCAGAAAAAGATCCTGCTGCTTTGCCATGGGGCAAGCTGGGTGTCGATGTTGTGGTAGAGTCTACCGGTGTTTTTCGGAGCCGTGCTCAGGTTGCCAAGCATCTGGAAGCCGGTGCCAAAAAAGCTGTTCTGACCGTTCCGGCAAAGGATGAGATCGATGCAACCATTGTGCTGGGTGTGAATGATGATGATTTGAAACCCGAGCACAAGATCGTGTCCAATGCATCGTGTACGACCAATTGTCTGGCACCTGTGGCCAAGGTTTTGAATGATGAATTTGGAATTAAACGTGGTCTGATGACCACCATCCATGCGTATACCAATGATCAGCAAATCCTCGATTTGCCGCACAAGGATCTGCGTCGTGCTCGTGCTGCCGGTATGAGTATCATTCCCACTACGACAGGTGCTGCCAAGGCCGTCGGTAAAGTGATCCCGGCTCTCAAGGGTAAATTGGATGGATTCGCCATGCGTGTCCCTACACCCGATGGTTCGGTTGTCGATCTGTCAGTGGAACTCGATAAAGAGACTTCAGTAGCAGAAATCAATGCCGCGATGAAAAAGGCTGCCGATGGTGCCATGAAAGGCATACTCGAATATACCGAAGATCCTCTGGTTTCGGTAGACATTGTTGGCAATTCTGCGTCCTCCATTTTTGATTCTTTGTCAACCATGGTAATGGAAGGAAATTTTGTCAAAGTCCTTTCCTGGTATGATAATGAATGGGGTTATTCTTGCCGCGTCGTCGACCTGGTGGTCAAAATGGCGAAACTGTAAGGGAACTTTTATTGTAATAATCGGTTTACAAACTGGGGATCGCGCCATGTCGGTCCCCATTCATTCTAAAAGAGCTTGACATGAGAAAACGTATCATTGCTGGTAACTGGAAAATGAACAAGACCCTCGACGAGTCCATTGAACTCGCTCAAGCGATCAAGGACAAAGCTGCTGATGTTCAAAATGTCGACGTGGTGCTTTGCCCCCCCTTTACCAATTTGTCATCGGTTGTCGATGTCGTAAAGGGAACGACCATTGGTGTGGGTGCGCAAAATCTGCATTGGGAACAAAAGGGTGCCTATACCGGAGAGGTTTCTGCTGATATGCTGAAATCCGTAGGGTGTCAATATGTTATAATCGGGCATTCTGAGCGCCGCCAATTTTTTGATGAATCCGATGAGAATGTGAATAAAAAGATTAAAGCTGCTTTGGCTGCCGGTCTTTTACCCATAGTATGTGTCGGAGAGTCGCTGAAAGAGCGTGAAGCTGACAAAACAAACGAGGTCGTAGAAACGCAGATAAAAGGCGCATTCAAAGATATTTCGAGCAGCGATGTGGAAAACCTGATTTTAGCATATGAGCCTGTATGGGCTATCGGAACCGGTAAAGTCGCCACTCCGCAGCAAGCGCAAGAGGTACATGAATTTATTCGTTCTCTTTTCAAAGCCATATATTCCGAGCAAATTGCCGAAAAGATACGTATTCAGTATGGGGGCAGCATGAAGCCGGGAAATGCGGCAGAATTATTGGCCAATCCCGATGTCGACGGTGGTCTCATCGGTGGTGCCAGTCTGGATGCTGACTCGTTTATGGGTATCATTAACGCGTGACGGAGAAAAAATGTATACTTTTTTGATTGTAATTTTTGTTTTAATTTGTATATTATTGACATTCGTGATTTTGATTCAGTCCAGCAAAGGTGGCGGATTGGCAGGCACTTTTGGTGGGATGGATGCCATGGGGGGTTCAATGTTCGGTGGTCGTGGTGCCGGAGATTTTTTAACACGATTGACTACAGGCCTGGCAGCTGCTTTTATGGTTTTAGCTTTGGTTTTGGGATTGATGACTCGAGGTGAATTGAGCGAAGAAAGCTTGATTGAACGGGAGCGCCAAAATCGATTAGAAGCTCCTTCTCGAATTTTGCCTCAGGCTCCGGATCCTGCACAGCAGAATCCAGGAACAATTCCTCAGCCACAGCCTGAACAAAATCAATAATCGAGTCCCTTAGCCGAAGTGGTGGAATTGGCAGACACGCTATCTTGAGGGGGTAGTGCTCTACGGGGCGTGCGGGTTCAAATCCCGCCTTCGGCACAGCATTTGGGCCATGGTGATCTCGTCGATTGCAGTGGCCTTTTTCCATGGCTCACAAATCGGTTTAGAGAAGGGTTGAGCCTGAAAGAGATTCATTACCGTTAGATGGCGCGAATCATCTTAATCATTTTTAGGTCAAACAGGAGAATGCTTATGAGAAGGATCATGTATACCTTTCTCGTACTCGGCCTCATCGCTGGTATCAACTTGTCTTTTGCACAGGCCGATGTTCAGGATGAATACAATGCGAAAATTCAAAAGGCAAACGAGATCCGAGCCGAAATGTCAGAGGCTGGTATTACAAAGGAGCGCTATGAAGAACTCAACGCTCAGTATCAAGCAATTACCAAAGAGCTCGAACAGCTAAAATCGAAATTGTCTGCTGATGCCGAGTATCAGGATAAAATGAATAATGCCAAAAAAGCTTTTAATGACGGAAATACTGCCTTTAAAAAAGGCCAATATGAAGTGGCTTTGGAAAGTTATAACAAGGCGATTTCTTTGAATGAAAGCTATCCGCACGCGTTATATGGCAAAGGGTTGGCTTTGGTTCGTTTGCGCCGGTACGATGATGCCATTCAGGCATACAGAGCTGCCGTGGAAATCGATCCTGGTTATGCCGCTGCCTGGTCTGCTATGGGTGCTGCGTATTCTCGTGCCGGGAATATTGACGCTGCGATCGAAGCCTATGTCAAAGCGGTGGAAACCGATCCAAATTCGTCCAGAACCCTGTATAACCTGGGAACGGCGTATTTGCGTATTAAAGAAAATCAAAAAGCGATCAATGCCTTTACGCGGGCTACTCAGGTCGATCCTGAATATGCCAAAGCCTATAACAGTCTTGGTATCGCTCATAAAAACGCCGGAAATTACGATCAGGCTATTATGGCCTTTAGCAATGCCGTCTCTATCGAGTCTGATCTTGATGAAGCCTGGGCCAGATTAGCGAGTGCCTATAATGAAATGGGGCAGACTGGCGAAGCTCTTAATGCTGCAGAAAAAGTGACCAGTAAAAGCAAAAGATCCAATCACAAACCTCTTGCCTATTTGGAAAAAGGGATTGCACTGCAAAAAATGGATCGAGATCAGGAAGCCATTCAGGCTTTTGAACAAGCTGGACGTGATCGTCGCTATAGCAAACTGGCAAACTGGCACATCGAAGAGATCAAGGCGGGCCGTTAAGACTCTTTTTAAATGAATTAAAAGCCCGTCTTTGCCCAAGGACGGGCTTTTTTTTAACTTTTACCCATCTTTCCAGCGCTAAAGGGAGTTAATATGAATCGACGACAATTTATTAAACGCTCTTCCGCACTCGGATTTGGCCTGGGCACATTATCTTCCTTAAACATCGATGTCATTGCACAAAATTTTTCCCCCGATGTTGTTATTGTCAAAAATGGCGAACCCGCCCAACTGGTACAAAAGGCAGTAGAAGAGCTGGGGGGGATGCAGCGATTTGTCAAAAAAGGCCAGACGGTCCTGATCAAACCCAATATCGGATGGGATCGTAACCCGGAACAAGCCGCAAATACCAATCCTGAAGCTGTCGCACAAGTGGTCAAACTTTGCTCGGATGCCGGTGCAGATACGGTTAGGGTGCTGGATCGAACGTGCAATCAAGCACGCCGGTGTTATAAACGCTCCGGAATCGAAGAGGCTGCCGAAAAAGCAGGTGCACAAGTCCGCCATGTGATCGACCGACGGTTTGATGAACACTCTTTTCCCAAAGGGGAAATGGTAACCTCGTGGCCGGTTTATCGCGATGCACTCAAAACCGACGTGATTATC
>CAYNUX010000130.1:0-9225 GCA_964400115.1 uncultured Cytophagia bacterium | reverse complement strand
ACTATTGGGATCTATTCTTGCAACAAATGGTTTGTTTGCGGATGTAAAACAGGTCTGTCAGAGCTAGGGTAATTTAAATCCCTATCCTGACAAGGGTGTGATTAACGATCTATGGAGGTGCTATGAAACGTATTTTTATTGCCACACTATTGGGATCTATTCTTGCAACAAATGGTTTGTTTGCGGATGTAAAACAGGTCAGCGAGACCAGGATGGAATTCAAGGGAACTCTGGGGATGGTCATGAGGATTGCCGGAGGGAATAAACCCATCAAAAGTACAGACTATTACAAAGGAAATCTAAAGCGTACCGATCATTTCGATGATAGGGGTGACCTCGAGTCCAGCAATATCGTGAATTTGGATAATGAGATGTTTATCAATGTCGATCACGAATCAGAATCTTTTACACGCATGACTTTTGCCGAATGGCGTGAAATATTAGAAAGCCAGATGGAAGGTCTGGAAGAAGCCGAGCCGGAAGCAGACAGCGATACCGAAACCCAGGAAGATAGTGTAGAGGTGGACTGGTCATTCGATGTGAATGTAGAGCGACCAGGAGAAAAACAAGATATTTCCGGCATGGAAGCCAGAAAAGTCATATTGGATTTAAATCTCAAGGCAGAAGTAAGGGATAAAAAAACCCAGCAAAAGCAAAGCGAAGGCGAATTCATGGTCACTTCGACACAGTGGATGACCACCGAAGCAAAAGGCAAGGAAGAAATAGAATCGTTCAACCGTCTCTTTGCAGAAAAGCTCGGAATGCAGTTTTCCGAAGCTTCAATGGCCGATATGATAAATATGATCATGCAAAGTAATGAAGAACTTGCTGCGGGTATGAAAAAATTGCAAAAGGAATCCGCCAAACTGGAAGGCTTTGCATTGGAAACGCATTCCGTCTACAAAACTCGCGGCGAGCAAGTCGCAAAAACCGAAGAAAAAGAGGAAACCAAAGAGGAAACGCCAAAATCGGTTGGAGGACTCTTTGGTGGTTTTGGCAAAAAACTCGCTAAAAAAGTGGAAGAAAAAGTTAATAAAGATGACTCTGGCGATAAAGTGCTGATGGAAACGATCACCAAAATCGTAGAGTATTCCACTGATCCTCTGGATGCCAATCTGTTTACCGCTCCTGCCAACTATGAAGAAAAATCTGAATAATTTTTTCAATGTCATCTGTGCTCAATCACTAAACGGGTCTTTTTGACCCGTTTTTTTTTGTTTGTGCCATCGCAAAAGCGGAACAAATTGATCCGATCTCTAGAATAACCCTCTTTGATAAACATTTTCGCCGGTTCGGGCGATAGATTCGACCATGCCGTCGAGTTTTGATTGACCTTGAATAGCCCCTTCTGTCTTAGCGTATTGTTAATATTGAGTTTATTTTGATCGATAATGTTTGGCATGCCTCTTGCTTGTGAACATTGTGAACTGCAACCATTAACAAACAAACCCTATTGGAGGTTAAAATGAAACACTTTATGAATCTGTTCACAATCGTTGCTCTGGCATTGTTTGCCGGACTCTATTTCGCTTCTCCCGTGGCTATGGCGCAGGAAGAGCAAGAGCATGGAAGTCATTTTGTCGATGAAGATGGTGATGGTTACCATGACAATGCGCCGGATGCTGATGGCGATGGCATCCCCAATGGTCAAGATGACGATTATGAACGAGCGGCAGCTGGGGCAGGCAGTGCCAAGGGATTTGGCGGTCGGTCAGGTAAGCGCGGATTTGTCGATCAAGACGGTGATGGCATCAATGATCTGGCTCAGGATGAGGATGGCGATGGTATCCCCAATGGACAGGACGAAGATTATGTGCGTCCCGAAGCTGGTGCAGGCAATGCAAAGGGATTTGGCAGACGTTCTGGCATGCGCGGATTTATCGACGAAGATGGCGATGGTATCAATGATAATGCCCCTGATGCTGATGGTGATGGCATCCCCAATGGACAGGATGAAGACTATGTGAGACCTGCTGATGGCCAACAAAAAGGCAATGGCTTTATGGGACGCGGAGCAAAAGGCGCTGGTAATGCAAAATCCGGCCAGAATGGTTCCCGCGGCAAGGGAGGACGCCCGGATAATGCAGGGAGTGGCGATTGCAGCAATCCTGAATAATTCATATACATGTACAAAAAATACCCTGACAGTAACTCTGCCGTCAGGGTATTTTTTTTGTCTTGTCGAATTGTTTTTCTATCGACTATCCCGAACGCAACGTTCGTATAAAAGCATTCAATGCCCTTGTTGATGCGGCGAGTGTCGTCAACATATCGGACAAGGGTTCGATCACCGAATGTTTTAATTGACTCTCTACACCGGATAATTGATCGACCATATCGGCAACTTTATCGCCTGCAGATGAGAGTTGAGTGATTTCATTTCTGACTCGCGTCGTTGTATCTGAAACATCATCAGTGATACGATTGATATTTCCAAGTATAGCCGGAAGATCGCGATTCAATATCTCTGTTGTCATTTCAATACTGCGAGCTGTTCTCCAAATCTGTAGCAATGAGGGTATGGCAAATACGATGAATACAAGTAAAGCGATACCAACGACGAGTACCCCTATTTCCAATAGCATTTCTGCTCCTTTTATCTGGAAATCTCTATTTTGAACTCTTTTCTTCCTTGTAAGCATCTACTCCGGCATCCATAGCCCTGCGAACGCGACCTTTTTTATCCTGCACCTGTTTTTTGCCGCGATCAGCCAGCTCGCTTACCGATTCTTTGCCACTTTCGGCCAACTTTTCAACACGATCTTCCAGTTCCTGGATTGCACCGGCTGCTTCTTTTTGCAGCTGTTTAAGTCGCGTTACGGCTTCCTGGTAAGATTCCTGAGTGCGTTCGACCGCATCTTCATATCCTTCTTTGCCCTTGGCAATAAATTCATCTGTCTTTTTATGAATGTCGCGCCGGGTGCGTTCACCGCTTTTGGGGGCATAGAGAATACCCAACAAACTGCCAATGACACCCCCAAAAAATAGCCCCTTAAAAAAATCTCCATTTCCGTTTTCTGACATGGTTTCTCCTTTAGGTTAAAAATTTTTAGTGCCTTTCTAATATTAACAAACTCGACTCTGGAGATATTGCATCGGATCGAAAATTAAAAGAATATCAAACATCAGGAATGAATATTGCCGGCATATGCGAGAAAGAGAAAAGATTAATGATAAGGATTCAAATATTCTGCCACGATTTTATGCCATTCTGTTCCCGGCCATATAAAGCCGTCAGGGGTAAAGGGCCCAACGACCTGGCCCTCAAACTCGATTTGCTCGCTCCGGAGCGGTCTGAAATTATACCTGATTAGCGCATTACGGGTATTGCGAGTGTTGATCGCCAAAGTTTCGACTCTGCAAAATTCTACAGTACTTGTTATTGACCGGACTTGAAATCATCGATTATCTGTTCTACCACATGCACACTGGAAGGGGGGTGGCACATCTGAACCTTGCGGCCGAGAATGGCGCGGTTGCGATCGAATATTCGCTCTTTGCCCTGGCTAAAATAACGCACCGTATCATTTGCATCCACAAAAGTGACATCAACAGGCAGAGTATTGAGAATAGTTTTCAGCTGCTTTAGATTAAACCCGCCGGAAGGAAGCTGAATTTGTCCGGCCTCGGCGATTCCTGTTTCCGATTCCTCAACCCCTTGAGAGATTATCCCAACTAAAAATCCTTCCGACATCTCTAACGGTTGCAACGCCCCTGTGCAAGCCTTTGAAATGATCGGAAGGAGTGGCATAAATAACAAAATCGTAATTTATTTTGCAAGTTAATTTTCAAAAATCTCAATTATGATAAAGATATATTACAGGAAATTTAAACCTCTATAGAATAGCCCAGTGAGGGGAGGATGAAAAGATAGTTGGATCTCTTTCAATATCCGCATCTATCCAATTATTGCTGCTTGGTTTTTAGCCCTTGTTGGAAAGTAGATTTTAATATTTCGGGTTCATCAGATCATTAATTCACTATTTCTTCTTAATTATCCATTGTCAATTGTCAATTATTTTTCTATCTTTTTTAAAACCATATAGAGAATAGAAAGGAGAGCTATGCACCGCAGATCGTTTCTCAGAACCCTTGCCCTGGCCAGTGCCGCCGCCATGGCGGGATGCTCGCAGCGGCAGACCTTACAACCCCCCAATATCGTTTTCATTCTCGCCGATGACCTCGGTTATCCGGACCTCGGGTGTTTCGGGCACGAGCGTATTCAGACGCCTCATCTGGACCTGATGGCCAGCCAGGGGGTCAAACTCACCGACTTTTACGTCACCTGTTCGGTGTGCACGCCATCACGATCCGGATTTCTGACCGGACGCTATCCGCACCGCAATGGTCTGTATGAAAATATTCGCAGCAACATGACCAATTACGGGCACGAGTATAACGAATTCGAGTATCTTTTTTCTCCGGAAATGACCCAGGGACTCGATGTGCGCGAGGTGACCATCGGCGACCGGCTCAAGGCGCTGGGCTATACCAATGGTGTATTCGGCAAATGGGACAGCGGGCGCAAGCACGAATTTTTGCCGCTACAGCGCGGCTTTGACGATTTTTACGGATTCAGCAATACCGGTATCGATTACTGGACGCACGAGCGCTATGGTGTTCCCTCCATGTATCGCAATAACCGGCGCATCAAGGAAGAGGGCTATGCCACGGATCTGTTCAAGCGCGAAGCGGTTCGGTTCATCAGAGAGAATCACGATAAACCGTTTTTCCTCTATGTGCCGTTCAATGCCCCGCATGGCGCATCTAACCTCAACTATCGAGGGGCCCAGGCCCCCGAGCCCTATGTGGCGAGGTACAGCGATGTGGAGAACGAACGACGCGCCCGCTACTATGCTGCCATTACCGCTATGGACGACGCCATCGGTGAGATTCTCGATACCCTGGATGAATTCGATCTGGCGGAAAATACTCTGGTGATCTTTACCAGTGACAATGGTGCTCATGAGAATACCCCTCTGCGGGATGGCAAAGGCTCTGTGTATGAGGGCGGAGTCCGGGTACCGTTTATCGCGCGCTGGCCCGGCATGATTCCGGCCGGCACCGAGCGTTCTGACTTTAGCAGCACCCTGGAGATGCTGCCCACTTTTGTGCGCCTGGCCGGCGGCGACCCGGATGACGGTCCGCATCTGGACGGCTATGACCTCATGCCTGTGCTCAGAGGCACCGGAACCGGAGAACGTACTGAGCATTATTGGGAGCTGCGCGGCAAACGGGCCGTGCGTGCCGGCAAGTGGAAATGGGTGCTGGATCCGGGCGATCGCTGGGACACCCCCGAGAGCGACATCGGCGAACTGTACGATTTGCAGGCCGATCCCGGAGAGACCACAAACCTGGCTGCCGAATATCCGGAAAAAGAAAAAGAACTGCGCGAAAAATGGAACGCCTGGTTCTGGGACATGGCGCAATCCGAGCCCCGTGGCCCCTTTTCCAAGGCGTATTTTGATTTGATGGGATTTGGCGATGGATGGTACAGGCTGGATTGATCAAGAGTCTCACGCAAGGACGCCAAGCCGCAAAGAGGGGATCTTTGAATCGCTCCTTTGAGGTATGGGGACTTTGCGTGAGGATTAAAGGATCAACCATAAACTAATCAAACTATGCTTTAGAATGTGGAAATAAAAAAAAGCGGGAACGTGTGGGAATCGAACCCACCTGCCGACGCGGAACGCCGGCACAACGGTTTTGAAGACCGCAGGCCTCACCAGAGGGCCAACCGCTCCCGAATGACCTAAATATAATGATCTGGGCATAGAGAAGCAAGCGGTTTGAAGGTCGTTATTTGCTTCTGTAGTCCGGATGATGGCTGAATGGAGAATGGAGTGTGGAAAATAATTGGTAGGGAGTTTCTTCTTGATGCTGTACACTGAAAGCTGGATGTTTAAATGTCGTTGCTCGGCATCTCGTCTGTTTTTCCCTGCCACCCCCAGGTAGCCTATCATGATAACAACGGAAAGCGCAGGTCTTTCATGGACCAAATGGGGGATGCGAATTTCTTTCTTGTAGATGACACATGATGCCAAATGAAAATTTCACCTCTATGGCATGGATATGGCAACAAGCATTAAATCTGAAAGTTGATTTTGGTTGACATTTTGCATAACTTTGTACAAGTTGTCAACCAGGAGGTGTAATATGGAAAATCAATTTGGCCATCGGTTGAGATCCGCACGCATCATGCGCGGATTGAGTATGGAAAAGTTGGCGCAAAGAATGCAAAATAAAATTACCAAACAAGCTATTGGTAAATATGAAAAAGGACAAGCCATGCCCAATAGTGAACATTTGGTAGCTTTGGCTGGCGCGCTGGAAGTAAAACTGGACTATTTTTTTCGTCCAGCTCAAAGCAAAGTGCAGCTTGGGCAGCCGGTTTATCGAAAACGAAAAAAAATGTCCCAGAAAGAATTATTGTCCGTCCATGAAAAAGTACGTGATCATGTAGAGAGATATTTATTCGCCGAATCACTTTTCCCCCCCGAGCGATTTCCTGTACTTCGATTGCCGGAAATGAAAAAACGACAAGTATATTCATTTGAAGAGGTGGAGCAACTGGCCGAGCATGTTAGGTCACTATGGGAATTGGGTACCGCTCCAATCGATAATCTGGTCGAAATTCTGGAGGACCGTAAAGTTCTGGTGGTCATTATCGAGTCAAATACTTATTTTGATGGTCTGTCGTGCTGGGCAGATGATTCGATTCCAGTGGTGGTTACCCGGAATGTGAAATGCGGAGACCGCCAAAGATCAAACGTGGCTCATGAACTTGGACATTTATTGATTGACACTCGGGGTATCGACGAAGAAAAAGCCGCTCAACGATTTGCCGCAGCCTTTTTGGTCCCGCGTCAGGTGGCCTGGCAAGAATTGGGACGGGCTAGACGAAATCTGGCTTTACCTGAACTGATTCAACTCAAACATAAAAATGGAATGAGTATTCAAATGTGGATCTATCGGGCACGGGATTTGGGTATTATTACCGAATCATGTGCTCGTGATTGGTTCAAATGGTTTAGACAGAATGGCTATCGGCAAGAACCGGGCAAACAAATTCCACCTGAATTCCCCGGACGCTTTTATCGCTTGGTTTTTCAGGCCTTTGAGGAAAATCTGATTTCCGCAACCAAGGCCGCTGATTTGTTAGCTTTGCCTTTGGAAGAGTTTATAGAAAAAATGGACAGGGGGATTCCGGGTGCGGTTGGTACTTGATACCTGTGCATGTGTCGATTTGTGTCATGGAGAGATTCTTGAAAAGGTAACCGATTTGCATGACATTTTGATTCCCAATATTCTGGAACGTGAGTTAAAACAACCCTCGTTTTCCCAAATTTTGCGAGCAGGTCATCTATAATATCTTTGATCAGAATCCGGAAGATGAGCTTTTCCCGGCTTGTGAAAAACAGGATGTTGCGGTGATTGCTCGAGTCCCCTTTGACGAGGAATCCCTCACCGGCAACCTGACCACAGAGAGCACCTGGCCGGAAGGGGATTGGCGCAATACCTACTTTGTCCCGGAGAACCTGAAAAGCAGTATAGAGCACGCCGATGCTCTCAAACCTCTTGTCCCTAAAGAGATGACTATGCCCGAGATGGCTTTGCGTTTTATTTTGAACAATCCTACAGTCAGCACCATCATCCCCGGGATGCGCAAGCCGGATCACGTGCGCAGTAACATGGCGACCAGTGATGCAGGTCCGCTCGACAAGGATCTGCATATAAAATTAAAGGGCCATCGCTGGGACCGCGTACCGACCGAATGGTCTCAATAAGCGGATGTTTTTCGATAATGGGTCTTATTCTGGGTGCTTGGAAATAATGACTCGGCCATCGATTTTTCTTAGCGTCTTGGCAGCTCTGCGTGAGTAAATCATTGTTTGTATCTATTTTCAACGGGATCAAAATGCAGTTTCTTGCGGTTAATAAACTATAGAACTCGTTCTAAAAGGGTTATCCCTGAACGAGATGGATAAATATCAGAAAACACTTGCAACTCGGTCGCATTGTTCTTACATTAAACCATTATAATTGGAGCGCAATATGGAAGGCCGAATTTCTAAAAATTTAGCCGAAATACTCGACGATCCCAAGGCTCGTCAGGAATTGAAGAAAATTCTCTCGCAACAAGCGAACGGCAAAGCGAGACGAGCACCCAAACAGGTTGTTAAAATCGATAACAAACAGTTCAAGGTCTCTTTCCGTCCTGTCAAAGACTGATTCGAGTATTCACTGACCATGAATATTGCCTTCCCAGCTATTCTTTTTTTGATTCTGACTCTTCCCGGCATCATTTTTCGATACACCTACCGAAAAGGACTGTGGTCCAGTCCGTTTTCAATGGGAACGCTTTCTGAAGAGATTGCCTATGGCTTGAGTATAGCCCTTATATTGCACTTGGGATGGATTTCTCTCGCACAACTTTTTTTCCCCTATGAACCTGCCCTCGAGGCCCTGCTGGCGATGATTGTCGGCGAATATTCCAACGTCCATGTCTATCATCTGATCGTTTCTTCTATTACGTCTCATCCGCTGCTCCTCAGTTTTTATTTCCTGAGCCTGTATCTGTTTTCAGCATTGTTTGGTCTGGCAACTCATTACCTGGTCAGAAGTGATTGGTTGGCATTAGACCGACGCACCAGGATGTTTCGATTTGACAATGATTGGTATTATTTGCTAAAAGGGGATATCGACCGTTTCGGAACAAAATACCGTCAAAGACCTCCGGACGGAGTGATGGCTCGTACCGAGATTTTTCTGGGCAATTGTGTCTTGTGCTATCGGGGGGTTGTACGTTCTTTTTATTTCAACAAGCAGGGTGAACTGGATCGAATATTGCTGACAATGGTTCAAAGAGAGTTTTATTGGCTTAGCCAGGACCAACAAGAAACCCATGTCGCTTCCAAAGGAGGCGGATTGCAAAAAGAGCATCCAGATCCTATCGAAAACCTAAAGGGTGATTTTGTCGTCATAAAATATTCCCAGCTGAAAAGTTTGGATATAGAATACCTTTACCTGGATGAGCAGTATTTCTTGGACGAGGCTTGAGTTCGATTGACTCTGAAAAAATTAAGATACTTTTATCACAGTACCAGGATTCAAAACCCTAAAGGTAATATCTATACCGGTTTTACTCAAGAGGTTAGAGAGTATAATGAAAAAGCGTTTATTTCTGATTTTTACTTTTTGGGCTGGCATTGTAGGGTCCGAGCC
>CAYNUX010000129.1:0-9245 GCA_964400115.1 uncultured Cytophagia bacterium | reverse complement strand
GGAATGCGCATGTGCGCGGAGTCGGTAGACATTTCAAGTCTGCTTCAGAAGCCGTGCAAACTTTTTACGATGAGAATCCAAAGAGTACGGATCAATATCTCGATTCTTTTGTTGTTGTGGATGACCATGACCAACCTGTTGGTAAAATCACCGATGACGATGCCGTGATCAACATTAATTTTAGAGGCGATAGAGCGATTGAAATATCAAGAGCTTTTGCCGAAAAAGAATTTTCAGAATTCGATCGCAAAGATTATCCAAATGTCTTTTATGTGGGGATGATGGAATATGATGGTGATTTGCATATCCCTGCCAATTATTTGGTGTCGCCCCCGGAAATTGATAATACGGTCTCGCAGTATTTGTGCGCGGAAAAAATCACTTCATTCGCGATATCAGAAACCCAAAAATTCGGTCATGTCACCTATTTTTGGAATGGTAATAAAAGTGGGTTTATAAACAAGGATCTCGAAGATTATATAGAAATTCCTTCCGATAAAATTGAATTCGATAAAAAACCCAAAATGAAAGCAATCGAAATACAGGACAAAACCATTGAATTGCTAAAATCAAATAAATATAGATTTGGTCGACTTAATTTTGCTAACGGAGATATGGTGGGGCACACCGGTGTGCTGGATGCTGCAATTGAGGCAGTGGAAACAGTTGATCATTGCGTAAAAGAATTGCTGGATACTGTAAAAGAACTGAATGGTATCGCCATAGTCACTTCTGATCACGGAAACGCTGATGTCATGTTTACAGAAAAAAATGGTAAAAAAAGCGCAAAAACCGCTCATACACTGAGCCCGGTACCCTTTGTGATTTTTGATCCTGATTATGCGGGCGAGTATGAAATGGCCAAAGTCAAAGAACCCGGACTCGCAAACATCGCTGCAACCTTGTTAAATTTGCTTGGATTTGCTAAACCCGAAGCATATAATGACTCGTTAATAACGGTAAAATAGACAAACGGGAGGCTAACTTCTCCCAAATCTTACTTGAAGCGGATTGAAAATGCTAAAGATTGACTCTCTGTTGCAACCCAACGATAATAAAATTGTTCTGGTTATATTGCATGGATTAGGGGGAATTCAATCAGGTCCAAATTTGCTGACAGAACTACAGCAGGCGCATACTCCAAATATGGATGCCCTGGCCAGAAAATCCACATGTGGCCTCTTGGATTCTGTGCAGCCCGGCATCACTCCGGAGGAAAAATCAGCATTGAATGCATTGTTCGGTCTCGAGACGACAGCCAGCGATAACGAAATGGCCTTTACAGAACAACTAAAGCTCAAAGCGCTTGCGCTCTGCTCCGAATCAAGACATGTTGAATTGTTTCATAAATACAAATTTTATACCAGAGGTCCTTTTGAGAGTATGAGTGAAATAGGGCAGGTCTTCGATCAGGAATACTCTCATTATGATTTTCACCTTATTTCATGGCAAGTCTGCGATGAACAAACAAAACCGGATCAATATTATGAAAAAATCAAAGAAATCGAAAAATTTGATCAGCTTGTTCCTGTAATCATGGCCAACAAGCCTTATGTGTTGTGCATCACGGGCGATAGATCTATCCCCACAGCAACGGGAAAACCCAGTATGCACCCAAATCCGGTCATGATCCATGCAAAATCCTGTCGATATGATGGCGTGCAAAGCTTTGATGAAATTGCCTGTATGCACGGCGGCTTGGGGCGAGTCTTGTCTGCAAATTTGTTACCGCTTTTACTGGGGCATGCAGGCCGGTTAAGAAATGTTTAAAAGTGATTGCTGTTTTTTCAAAGCACTGAATTCTTGTTTGGTAAAGATATAAATTAAATGCTAAAGATAGAACGAATCGATCATACCGCGGACGAAGGAGTCGTTGTTCAGGCAGATACATTGGAAGATCTGTTCAAAGCCATGGCTCATGAAATGTTCCGCATCATTTGTCCTGCAGATGATACTATACATGAACAAGAAGAACATTCACTCTCTGTGGAGGGTGATGATCATGCCGAATTGCTGGTCAATTGGTTATCAGAATTGAACTTTTTGTTTCAAACAGAACAAATTCTGTTAGCAGAAACGACTTCACTCACCTTGAATGAAAACAGACTGCACGCTAAAATCAGTGCAGATCGATATGATCCCGAGCGGCATGTCCTTGCGACAGAAATTAAAGCGGTCACGTATCATCATCTTTATGTCGAAAAGCAAAAATTGGGCTGGAAAGCACAAGTTATTTTTGATGTTTAAGGGAGATGACTCGTATGAATAAAGAAAATTTAACCAAAATAAATGAGTTCCTTTGGGAAATTCCAAAGCAAGGCAAGATGAATGTTCCCGCGCGGATATACGCTTCCGAACAAATGCTGGATTCCATTTTTCAAGACCAAGCTCCCCAACAGGCCATGAATGTCGCTTGTTTGCCAGGAATTATCAATTATTCTTTTGCGATGCCAGATATCCATTGGGGATATGGATTTCCTATTGGGGGGGTTGCTGGTTTTAATATTGATAACGGTATTGTTTCGCCCGGTGGTGTGGGCTATGATATCAACTGTGGCGTTCGGCTGCTAAAGACGAACCTGAAAATCGATGACATTAAAAAGCGGCTAACCCCCCTGGTCAAAGAACTCTATAAAAATATTCCCAGCGGAGTGGGCAGTAAGGGCTCTATAAAACTCTCTTCGCAAGAAGAAAAAAAAGTGCTTACCATGGGGGCAGCCTGGGCCATCCAGAATGGCTATGGTTTTGAAAAAGATTTGGATAAAATCGAAGAAAATGGTACACTTGAGAATGCCGATCCGGATTTGATAAGCGATCATGCACTGCAGCGAGGACGGGCTCAACTGGGGACTCTGGGATCGGGAAACCACTTTGTGGAAATCGGCGCGGTGCGAGAGGTGTTTGATGAGCAAACTGCAAAAGTTCTTGGACTGGAAAAAGATCAGGTCACTCTGATTATTCATACCGGCTCAAGAGGATTCGGGCATCAGGTGTGTGAAGATTATATCAAAATTATGCAACGAGCCAGCAGTAAATATGGCATCGATCTTCCTGACCGCCAGTTGTGCTGTGCTCCAATACAATCCGAGGAGGGACAAAATTATCTAACGGCAATGAAATGTGCAGTAAACTTTTCCTTTGGCAACAGACAAATGATCACCCATTGGGCAAGAGAAGCGTTTCAAAATGTTTTGGGATCTTTTGTACAAATGGATGTGGTCTATGAAGTGGCTCACAATATCGCTAAAATCGAAGAACATATTATCAACGGCAAAAAACAAAAAATCTGTGTCCATAGAAAAGGTGCCACCCGTGCTTTCGGACCCCATCATCCGCAAATTCCTGAGGATTATCATTCTATTGGGCAACCTGTTTTAATACCTGGTGATATGGGGCGCTATTCCTATGTCCTCGTAGGGACGCAAAATGCTATGCATGAAACATATGGCTCGACTTGTCATGGTGCCGGTCGTAAGATGAGTCGCAGGCAGGCCAAAAAGAGCGCCCACGGACGATCCATTGAAAAAGAGTTGCTTGCCAAAGGGATTGTTAGCATGGCGTCTAGCCGTGCAACCATGAGTGAAGAAATTTCGGAAGCTTATAAGGATGTTTCCGAGGTCGTTGATATCGTGCATTCGGCCGGTATTTCCAGCAAAGTAGTAAAACTCATTCCTCTGGGTGTCATTAAAGGTTGATTTTCTAGAAAAGGAGTCTTACAACTCATGAAGTACAAAATCAAGACACTGTTTGTATCTCTGATCCTTGTTTTTTCGCTTTATGGCCAGGAATCAAAAGTCATAGAGCTTGTGGAAAGCGTGCCCTCTGAAACGGTTCTTGATATGTCAGATATCCGCAACACCCAGGAGGTCATGCTGGACATGATCAATAAAGCCAATCGATATATAGATATTGAAACATTCTATATCAGTGAAAAACCACAATCCAAGCTTTCTCCTATACTCGCAGCTCTTAATGCAGCAGCAGAGAGAGGGGTAAAAATTCGCATTGTTTCGGATGCTGTTTTTTATGAAAGATATCCCGAGACCCTGGATGCCTTAAACGAGAAGGACAATATCGAGGTTCGCATTATAGATTTCACTGAAATTGCCGGTGGCGTCATGCATGCAAAGTATTTCATAGTGGATCGACGTCATCTCTTTGTGGGGAGTCAGAATTGGGACTGGCGGTCCCTGGAGCACATCCGTGAACTTGGAGTAAGAATCCATGATCATGTGATCAGTTTGGCGTTTATGAGGTTGTTCAATATGGATTGGAAGCTGGCCAAATATCCGGAACAAAAACCAGTGCTTGAAAAACAAATGACACTTGCACCAGTAGAATTACTCGACAAGAACAGAACCGTTCGAGCCCTTCCCTTGTTTACTCCGGAAAATTTAATGCCTTATTCCAATCTCTGGACAGAAAAACATTTACTCGACCTCATACAATATGCAACGGAATTTATCTCGCTCCAGTTGCTGACCTATTCGCCTACTAAAAAAACAGGTGGTTTTTATCCTCCTTTGCATCAAGCGCTAATCGATGCTGCGGGTCGGGGGGTAAGGGTACGGCTGTTGATTTCTGATTGGAGCAAACGCAAGCCGATGATAGATTATCTCAAAAATCTTGCGATGATTGAAAATATAGAGGTCAAATTATCTACTATTCCCGAATCGCCCGAGGGACACATTCCTTATGCACGTGTAGACCATTGCAAGTATATGGTTGTGGACAATGAAAGATACTGGATCGGAAGTGCGAACTGGAGTCACAGTTATTTTCACCAGTCTCGTAATGCAGGATTATTGATTATCGATGCCCTTACCAGTCGTCAGGTCGAAGCATTTTTCCTTAATGCCTGGCAAAGCCCTTATGCTTACCCTGTTGATCCCAAGGTAGAGTATGTTCCCCCAATAATCGGCGAAAAAACCAATCAGGAATAATAAAGTTTTTGAAAATGAATGGGGGCAGTCTGCAAAAATATACAGCCAACGCATTCATGCTTTTAGGTATTAATCTTTATTTTGAGTTGTATCTCCAGTGGTTTCATCATTCTCTTGATCTGGAGCATTCTCCTGATCGGTTTGATACAATGTTTGTATTGACAAGGCATTGATTTGTACAGGAAAATGCAGCTTTTCCGGGTCTGCATTGGGCATTGATTGCAATTCTCCCGTAATGACAACCGGACAATCTTTTTTCAGAGTCTGTGTACATTCAATGGCTTGCTGAGCCCAAACCACCACACTAATTTGGCACGCTTTTCTCTCCGTTGTGTCTTTGGAATCCGGCATCGTCTCTATGACAAAGTTTGTGACGGGTACTCCCCTCTTTGTATATCGAAGAGGGGGGTCATGAATCAATTTACCGGCGATATAGACGCGATTGAGCAAAGGAAAAACAAAAGATTTATCTTCGCTTGTATGTTCTGTCACGATACTCTCCTAACGTGATCACTAAAAAATTGCAATGCAGCCAACGCAGAAGGGCTAATACGATTTATGTTTTTAACTAACCATTCCGCAACATCATCAACGGATAATGCCAAGAGATCGTTGAATTCAAATCTGTCCAAAGCGTGTTCTGCCTTGTCCAAAACATCCTGCCGACAATATTCACAAATGGCCATAAAAAGCAATTCGGGTTTGAGAGTATGCCTGGTTTCGATGAGTCCCATGCAGTACAAATTTTCGACTGCAAAGGTTAAGGCAAGCTCTTCCTGCAACTCTTTATACATACTCTCAAATGGGTCTGGTATTTGATCGTCGACAGGGAAATCAACATGACCACCCGGGACGTCCCAATAGCCCGGATATTCACCGACGTTGGTGCTATTTAAAAGTACGAAACTATAATTATCGCGACTGACAACAACGGCGCTCACTCCTAGAGCACGGCTGATATATTCTTTTCCCCATTTATGCACAATTTCGTCGGTATAGGCATTGCTATAGAGCAGGGACTTGTAGTCGGTGACGCCAAGTAAAAGATTCAAACCATTTTCTTCAGACCATTGATCCAAACACACCAGTTTGCCGTTATAAAACGATTTATTGTTCAGAGTTTGCCAATAACATTCTTGAGCCCTGGCTAACTCTTTAGGGGTGTCTTGCCTCGATAAAGACCATGCAACTGTTAGTGAATCCTTTTTCAAAAAAGACCGACTCAGAATTCTGTAGGGCAACCTCAAAAGGAAATCCCTTCGATGGACAACAAAGCCCGCTTTATCTGGATTCCAGCACTATAGCCGCCAAGATTATTGCCGGCAGCCAGGACTCTATGACAGGGAATAATTATCGGAATAGGATTCGCTCCGTTCGCCTGACCAATGGCTCTCTGGGCTCCGGGTTTGCCTATCAAATGTGCGACTTGACCATAGGATTGTGTCTGTCCATATGGTATTTTCAGCAAGTAATTCCAAACCGATTGCTGAAAAGGCGTCCCAGATCGAATATCCAGCGAAACATCAAACACAATTTCATTTCCCTGGAAATATTCTTCCAACTGATCTGTCACCGGATGAAAATATTCGTTATCAAAGGTATCCTTTGGCGACATGTCGTTAGGATTGAGATCCATGTCCTTTTGAAGGAAGGATATTTCTGCGAGTCCTTTATCACTCGCTTTAAGCAAAATCGGATATTCGAAACCTCGATAAAGACCGATAACCATTTTATCTCCCGCCTCAAGGCTTTTTGTCATCATCAGGAAGATCGGAATCGGAAACAGAATATTGAAATCTACGGATACGGTTTTTTCCTGATTCGACAACATAAACAATATTTTCACTGATCATTATGCCCCTGGGATTATCGAATTCGGTCACAGCCAAACCTTTATCACCCAGATTCATCAAGTTTCCTGCACCTTGACCGGAATTGTCAAATTTCGATACAGATCTGGAAGCAGCATCAACGACAAACAGATTCCCATCGTCATCCAACGACAAATCATATGGTGTCTCAAACCGGTTAAGATCCATAATATCGTGCTGATAGAGGACATATGCAGGCGAATAGCTGCCTTGAAATAATTTCTGTACTCTAAAATTTCCACCCAGCTGTGAAAAGTAAAGATTCCCTTCCCGGTCAGTGAGCAAACTGTAAGGGTGATCGGCAGTACCGGCACCAGAGCCAAAAGAAACCGGATTGTTCATAAATAGACCCCGATGTTGAAACAACATTGTTCCACTGGCAGTCATGACAATGCGTTCGGGAATCAATTGAATTTGTATGATTTTATCATAGGTGGTTTCAGAAATATAGACATTAAACTGGCCATAAGGTCCCGCTGTAACACCATTGAATTGCGACCCACTCTCCTGAGCTACATAGACAGGGTATATCTGCTTTACTCTTTGAATCGCGTCCGAATCTGTGGTATAATTTAGCTCTTGCGGTTGTAGACTGGTGTTTCCCTGTGCAACCCGCAAAGAATATTCAAAAATAGTCAAAGTAATCGTTTCTTGGGTTTCCGGGTCGTAAAAGATCCCGCTCTCTGCCACTTTCTCAATAGCGACACTATTTAAATATTGGTTCCATCCGTAAAGAGTATCACTTTGATTGGTCATAAACAAATTAAGACGGCTATCGATGGCCAGATTTTGCGGGTGAGAAGGCTCCAGCGAGCCCAAGCCATCACGATTGACACGATCTCCTGCTTTGGTCAAAGTGAGTACACGATTATTACCCTTATCGGCAAGAAAGATCAATCCATCAGGACCAATAATAATATCCTGAGGTTGACTCAAAGAATATCCCAAATGTTCAGAATTCCACACAGGAAAGAGCTCGATATAACTGGTGTCATTGGCACCAAAAGATGTGGGTGTTATATTCGACACAGGTAAGGGGAGCTTTTCCTGATCGCAAGCCATGCTCACAAACAGAACGAAAAGAAACGCTATGTATAAAAATTTTTTCATCGGTTAAAACTCTAGTCCAAATGTAATTTGTTGAGTCATTGACAGGTGATTATAATCTGCATAAGAATAGTCAAACTTTAAAGCCTTGCCATATAAATGCATCTGAAATCCAGCACCAAACGTCCATTTATTTTCATCCATATTGGCCCGGTAACCGGTACGAAGAAAAAGATGCTTACGATATTGATATTCCAAGCCCATGACAAAATTTTCTTGATCATCCATGGGGTGGTTCATCTGAGCCGAGGCCATGAAAACATGTTGACGAAATTTCAAGACATCCATTGCCGCTCCCATCATAAAGATCGTAGGAGGTGAAAATGCCTGATAACCGGCTTCCCGGGTACCCACAGTTTCACGCCGTTCATATGACCCTTCCGGACGCAAATCAGTGCCAAAATTGGTCATCGAAGCAGCAATTCGCAAGGTTTTATAACCGGTCCAGTAATAAGTGCCAAAGTCAAGGAGAAAGTTGTCCATAATAATTCCGGCCATATCTTCGCGCACATATTTCAATGTAGCTCCAAACGAAAAACGGTCAGTCATACGAACAGAAGCAGACAATCCTGTGACCAGATCATTATAACTAAAATACTCGCCATTACCATAGGGGTGATATTCGGTGGTAACAGGCATGTCAGCCATATGCAAATAGCCCGCAAAAGCACCCAGAGCGAGAGTATTGTTGAGCTGGTGAACGATACCGGCATATTCAAAGTCCACGTCGAGAAGCCAATCCAGATGAGAAACTACAATTTCATTTCGGTTTATCTGAACCAATCCAGCAGGATTCCAATGCATAGCACTCCCGTCATTAGCAATGGCCACATATGCCCCCCCCATCGAGACAGCTCGTGATCCCACCCCTATCTTTAAAAATGTCACTGCTGCAGTACCTGCACGCTGTTCGCCAAGCTTTGGTAAAAGTCCCTGAGCAAAAGAACAAGAACCGAAAGAAATAAATAGTACGAAAAAAAGTGTATTCTTTTTTAACATTTTATTCCAAAGTTAAAATCTAAATCCGATACCAGTATAGACGCGACGTGGCCAATCATAGCGAGCCGGATTGGCTGGTGGCAAATCTCGTGGATCATCCTGCCAGGTCACAGGAATGGGATCTCCGGGTTCAAAGGGCCTGCCTGTAACCGGGTTGATGATTCGTGGTACATCGATATTAAAAACATTTTCTGCTTCTATAAAAAACGAACAATTGATGCCGGCAACCTGAAAATCTTTATAAAATCTCATATCGACACGCGTCCATGGATCAGACAGACTGCCATAATCGTCTTTTTCATAAATATTGTTCTGCAAATCGATC